>JAYUYR010000059.1:0-7334 GCA_043752405.1 Sphingomonas sp.
ATTAAAAGAAGGAAATACAAATGGCAGTTGCAATTCGTTTATCGCGTGGTGGTTCAAAGAAGCGGCCCTATTACAAAATCGTTGTGGCCGACGAGCGCAGCGCGCGTGACGGTAAGTTCATTGAGCGCATCGGCAGCTACAATCCGCTGCTTGCCAAGGACGATGTCGCGCGCGTTGTGCTCGATAGCGATCGCGCCAAGCATTGGCTGAGCGTCGGCGCGCAGCCAACGGATCGCGTTGCGCGTTTCCTTGATGCTGCTGGCGTCCGCGAACGGGCTGCGCGCAGCAACCCCAACAAGGGCAAGCCGGGCGAAAAGGCCGTCGAGCGCAAGGAGGAACAGGACAAGCGCGTGGCCGATGCAGCGGAAGCCGCAGCAGCGGCAACAGCGGCCCCCGAGCCTGAACCCGAAGTTGTCGAAGAAGTCGTAGCCGAAGAAGCACCGGTCGAGCAGGTTGTTGCTGAAGAAGCAGCTGTCGAGGATGCTGCTGTTGAGGAAGCGCCTGCTGAACAGGTGCAGGCCGAGGAAGCGGTTGTTGAGGATGCTCCGGCTGCGGAGGCTCAGGCTGAAGACGTTGTTGTCGAAGAAGCCGCTGTTGAACAGGCGCAAGCCGAAGAAGCTCCTGTGGCTGAGGAAGCTCCTGTGGCCGAAGAAGCGCAGCAAGAAGACAAAAAGCCGGCCGACGCCTGAGCATGACCAACACCCGCCCCGTCACGCTCGCCGTCATCATCGGTGCGCATGGCGTGGGCGGCGAAGTGCGGCTGAAAGTTTTTGCCGAGAGCATCGACAGGTTTAAGACGCATAAGAGCTTCAATGATGGCGCGCTGACGCTGAAGTCGGTGCGTGAGGGCAATCAGATCATTGCGCGGTTTGTCGAAATCCCTGATCGCACGATGGCTGAGAAGATGCGCGGCACCGAACTCACCGTGCCCCGTGATGCCTTGCCGCTGTTAAGTGAGGGTGAGTATTACCATACTGATTTGATTGGGTTGTCGGCGGTTTCGACGGATGGCACAGGTTTAGGTCAGGTCGTTGCTGTCGAAAACTTCGGTGCTGGCGATGTGCTCGAGATCGAAAGGCCCGACGGCAAACGATTTATGGTCCCGATGACGGCGGACGCGGTTCCGGAGTGGGGCGAGCGAGTGGTCATCAGCGCCGATTTTGTCTTGTGACCTTCGCTGCCCAAATCCTGACCCTCTACCCCGAGATGTTTCCCGGACCGCTTGGCACTTCGTTGGCGGGGCGGGCACTGGCTGACGGGATTTGGTCGTGCTCGCCCCTTCAAATCCGCGACTTTGCCACTGACAAGCACAGATCGGTCGATGACACGCCCGCGGGGGGAGGGGCGGGGATGGTTTTGCGGGCGGATGTGCTGGCGGCTGCTGTGGATTTTGCCACAGGGCGAATCGCTGAAAAAAATACCGTTCGTCCTGAGCTTGTCGAAGGATTGTCCTTTCCTATCGACCGCGGCGCAGAGAAGGGCAGCCCTTCGACAGGCTCAGGGAGAACGGAATTTGGGGTGATAGCAGCACCCATCCTTGCCATGACACCGCGTGGTGCGCCGCTTACGCAAGCGCGCATCCGCGAGATTGCTGCTGGCCCCGGTATTACCATCCTGTGCGGGCGGTTCGAAGGGTTCGACGAACGCCTGTTCGACGCACGGGCGCAGATCGAAGAAGTCAGCATCGGTGACTATATCCTGTCGGGCGGAGAGCTGGGCGCGATGGTCATTCTCGATGCTTGCATTCGGCTGCTGCCCGGCGTAATGGGCGCGGCTTCAAGCGGCGTGGACGAGAGCTTCGAAACGGGGCTTCTCGAATATCCGCAATATACCCGACCTGCTTTATGGGAAGGGCGTGCGATTCCCGAAGTGTTGCGATCGGGGGATCACGCGGCGATTTTGGCTTGGCGTAAAGCGCAGGCTGAAACCGACACACGGTTACGCAGACCGGACCTTTGGGAGCGTCATATCGGCGCTCGGGTCCAGCCTGCCTCTGGCGCGCGACGAAAGACAAGGGACGAATGAGATGAATCTCATCCAGACGATCGAAGCCGAAAACATTGCCAAGCTGATTGAAAAGCGCGCCATTCCCGATTTCCGCCCCGGCGATACGCTGAAGGTCGGCGTTAAGGTGGTCGAAGGTGAGCGCACTCGTGTCCAGAACTACGAGGGCGTCTGCATTGCCCGCGCAAACCGCGGGATGGGATCGAGCTTCACGGTTCGCAAAATTTCATTCGGTGAAGGCGTGGAACGCGTGTTCCCGCTCTATTCACCGAACATCGACAGCATCGAAGTCGTCCGCAAGGGCGCGGTGCGTCGTGCCAAGCTCTATTACCTGCGCGGTCGCCGCGGCAAATCGGCGCGTATCGCCGAACGTCGCGATACGCGGGGCGATGTAAAGTCGACGCCGGCCGAGTAAATCTTTTGCCGTTGTGCCCGCGAAAGCTGGCATCCCGCGTTATTGATGTGCAATGGAATATCATGGGTTGCAGCCTTCGCTGGGACGACGGGATTTCTTGTGCATGAAGATATTGGCCAAGGCCGCGTTGATGGCCATTGCAGCACCCGCAATGGCTGACGAAACACTTGCCGTTCAGCTGACTCTTGAGCGGGTATTCGCAAGTCCCGATCTGGCCGGAGCGTCGCCGCGCGCGTTGAAATTGTCGCCTGACGGGTCGTTGCTGACCAGTTTGCGATCGCGTGCGGATGATCGTGAGCGGCTTGACTTGTGGGCGGTTGATACCGCGACAGGTGAAGCGCGGATGCTAGTGGATTCAACGAAATTCGGCGGCGGCGAGATTTCCGAAGCCGAAAAGATGCAGCGTGAACGCGCGCGGATTGGCGGCACGCGTGGGATTGTCAGCTATGACTGGGCACCTGATGGAAAGTCGTTGCTGGTTCCACTCGATGGCGATCTTTTTATCGCAACGCTGGATGGTACAACCCGACGGTTGACCGCGACCCCGCAGGGCGAACTGAATGCGACGGTGAGCCCGAAGGGTGGTTTCGTATCGTTCGTCCGCGACCAGAATTTGTTCGTGATCGACACGATCAGCGGCACCGAACGCCGCCTGACCCGCGACGGCAGGACTGTCATTAGCTGGGGCGTCGCCGAATTCGTCGCGCAGGAAGAAATGCAGCGGACGACGGGGCATTGGTGGTCGCCTGATGACAGCCGTATCGCGGTGGCGCGCGTTGATGAAAGTGCGGTTGCAATAGTCAGCCGCGCGGCGATCGGTGCGGAGGGGACGAAGGTTTTCGATCAGCGATACCCGCGTGCCGGGGCCGCAAATGCGCTTGTCGATCTTTATGTGATGAAGAATGACGGCGGCGGGATCGTCAAGGTCGATCTTGGCAAAAATCCCGACATTTATCTGGCGCGGGTCGACTGGGCGGCGGACGGCAAGACGCTCTACGTCCAGCGCCAGAGCCGCGACCAGAAGACGCTCGACCTGTTGCGCGTTGACCCGGTAACGGGTGCATCCAGCATCGTGTTCAGCGAAGTGTCAAAAACCTGGTTGAATCTGCAGGATAATTTCCGCGCACTGAAGGATGGCAGCATCCTCTGGTCGTCCGAACGTGACGGATTTTCGCACCTGTATCATTGGCGGGCAGGCAAATTTACGCAGTTGACGCGCGGCCCGTGGAATGTGCGCAAGGTTATCTCGGTGGACCAATTGGCAGGACGGATTGTGTTTACCGGCAATCGCGAAAATGCGATCGAGCAGCAGCTTTATGCCGTTTCGCTGTCGGGCGGTGTCGTCGAACAACTGAGTGAAAATGGTTGGTGGACCTGCGCCAGGTCGGGCGCGCGCGCAGAAAGCTGTTCCGCCGCCGGCGACAAGCTGATCATCACCCGATCGAACCAGACGCAGCCCGAGCAATCGTTCCTGGCCGATATGAATGGCAAGCGCCTGGCGTGGATCGAGGAGAATGCGTTGGTCGGCACGCACCCTTATGCGCCGTTCGTCGCCGCGCATGTGAAGACGGATTTCTTCACCATCGACGGCGCGAACGGTATCAAGCTTCATGCCAAGCTGCTCAGGCCGACACTGGGAGTGGGCCAGCGCGCGCCGGTCTTTGTCACTGTTTATGGCGGACCGCGGGCAGGGCGGCAGGTGACGAACAGCCGGACAAGCCCAATCGAGCAATATCTGGTGCAACAGGGTTGGGCAGTGTTTTCGATTGACGGGCGTGGGACGCCGGACCGGGGAAAGGCATTCGAAGACCCGATCTACCGGGCGATGTCGGGTGTCGAAGTCGATGATCAGCTTGTGGGGGTGAACTGGCTGAAACAGCAGGACTTCGTCGATGCCGACAAGATTGCGGTCTATGGCTGGTCTTATGGCGGCTATATGACGCTGCGGTTGCTCGAACGTGCGCCGGGGGTGTTCGCGGCTGGGGTGTCGGGCGCGCCTGTGACCAAGTGGGAATTGTACGACACGCATTACACCGAACGCTATATGGGCACGCCCCAGGCGGACGCTGCAGCATATAAGAAATCGAGCGCGCTGGAAACGGCGACGGCAATCTCGGACCCGTTGTTGGTGATCCACGGGATGGCCGACGACAATGTGGTGTTCGAGAATTCGACGGCGCTGATTGCGAAGCTGCAAGGGGCAGCCAAGCGGTTCGATCTGATGGTGTATCCAGGCCAGACGCACCGGGTCGCGGGACCGGGCGTCAGTGTCCACATGTGGCGCACGATCTTGGGCTTTCTGGACCGCGAAGTGAAAGCCAGGCCTGCCGAGGGTGGACATTAAGGCGTCGCGCGTTATGCGGCGGCGCAGCAGGAGATAATGATGGGTTACCGGATCGTGGTCGCGGGAGCGACCGGCAATGTCGGGCGCGAGATGCTCAACATATTGGCAGAGCGGCAATTCCCCGCCGCCGAAATTGCCGTGCTTGGGTCATCGCGCAGCCAAGGGCTCGAAGTCGATTACGGCGATAGCGGCAAGCTGCTCAAGGTTCAGAACATCGACAATTTCGACCCTACGGGCTGGGACATTGCTTTGTTCGCGATCGGTTCGACGGCAACCAAGATCCACGCGCCACGCTTCGCGGCGGCAGGTTGCACGGTGATTGACAATTCGTCGCTGTACCGGATGGACCCCGATGTGCCGTTGATCGTGCCCGAGGTTAATCCCGAGGCGATCAGTGGTTATCTGAAGAAGAATATCATCGCCAATCCCAACTGCTCGACCGCGCAGATGGTCGTGGCGCTGAAGCCGCTGCATGATTATGCGACGATCAAGCGCGTGGTCGTTGATACCTATCAGTCGGTGTCGGGCGCGGGCAAGGAAGGCATGGACGAACTGTTTGAGCAGTCACGCAACATCTTCGTCGGCGATACAGCCGACGCGAAGAAATTTACCAAGCAGATTGCCTTCAACGTCATCCCGCATATCGGCGATTTCCTCGACGATGGATCAACCAGCGAAGAGTGGAAGATGGTCGTCGAGACCAAGAAAATCCTCGACCCCAAGATCAAGGTCATTGCGACCTGCGTTCGCGTGCCGGTGTTCGTCGGCCATTCGGAAGCGATCAACATCGAGTTCGAACGCGAGATTTCGGCGAAGAAGGCGCAGTCGATCCTGCGCGAGGCGCCGGGCGTGATGCTGATCGATAAGCGCGAGGACGGTGGTTACGTCACGCCGGTCGAATGCGTCGGCGACTACGCCACGTTCATCAGCCGCGTACGCGAAGACCCGACAGTCGATAGCGGGCTTTCGCTGTGGTGCGTCAGCGACAACCTGCGCAAGGGCGCGGCGTTGAACGCAGTGCAGATCGCGGAATTGCTGGGGCGGCGGCATTTGAAGAAGGCGGCTTGAGCAAAACCTTCACTTCGTTCGAAGGCGTCAACCTTGCGGTTCACGAAATAGGCGCAGGCCGTCCGCTTGTCCTGCTTCACGGCTATTTCTCCGACGCGCAGACCAACTGGATCAAATTTGGCCATGCCGCGGTGCTGGCCGAGGCAGGGTTTCGGGTTATCATGCCCGACCTGCGCGGGCATGGGGACAGTGCGAAACCTCATGATAGGGCGGCCTATCCCAAGGATGTGCTGGCAGACGATGGCTTTGCGCTTATCAAGCATCTCGAGCTGAGCGACTATGATCTGGGGGGCTATTCGCTTGGCGGGCGAACGGTAGCGCGGATGCTGGTGCGGGGCGCTTCACCTCGACGGGCGATTATATCGGGGATGGGGCTGACCGGATTGACCGACACGCAGTCGCGGGTGGCACATTTTGCAAAGGTTTTTGCCGGGCTTGGTGCTCACAAGCAGGGGTCGCCCGAATGGTTCGCCGAGGCCTTTATGAAGACGACTGGCGGCGATCCGGTGGCGCTGGAGCATGTGCTTTACACCGCGGTAGATACCAACGCGCACGAGTTGGCGGCGGTTATGCTACCACTGGGTGTAGTGTGCGGCGTCGACGACAGTGACAATGGATCAGCAGCGGCGCTCGCCAACCTTGTGCCCAATGCGACGCTGATCACCATCCCCGGCAACCATATGAGTGCAGTCGCCAAGCCCGAGCTTGGCCATGCCTTCCGTGATTTTTTAGTTGCAAATTAAGACGCACGTAATATGTTACTGACATGAATGTCATTAGCCAAATGGTTGAGAACCGTTACCGGCCGTTAGTTGCGCTGGATGCGATCCGCAAGCTGATCCGGAACAAGGAGGACACCGCCCAGGTGTTCCGCCTTTTGGTCGCGATGCGGGGCATGTCGTTCGTGCGCAATGTCAGGCGGTTCGGAAACACGCCGTTGGGTATGCGGGTTAATTCGAACAAGATCGACCTTGTCGATACACTGGTGGACCGGCCCTTTCTCGAAGCGCTTCCCGCCGGAAGCCTAGGTCGCGAGTTTATCGCGTTCATGGATCATTGCGGAATCACGCCCGAGGGGTTGAGCGAGGCCGCCACAGAGGCCGGCCTCGACGAATATGAATTGACTGAAAACGAGCGCCGTTATGAAATGCGCACACGGGTACAACACGATCTCTGGCACGTTGTCGGCGGCTATGGCTGCGACGGCTTTGGCGAAGTGTGCAATGTCGCTTTTTCGTATCCGCACACCAAGAACATCGGTTTTATGGTAATCGCAATTGCCGGCGCGTGGAATTACCGCAAGGCATTCCCCGGCGAGCCGATCATGAGCGCGATGTGGCAGGGGCTGCGGCGTGGCTTTGCAGCGAAATGGCTGCCCGAAACCGATTGGGAAGCAATGCTTCCGCTGCCATTGGCGGAAGTGCGCAAACAGCTTAATATCCGCGACCTGCCAACGAAATATCTCGCCGCCCCGCGCGCTATCCAGATGTCTTACACGGCGTC
>JAYUYR010000060.1:0-2839 GCA_043752405.1 Sphingomonas sp.
TTCGAGTGCCGCGAATGCAGGCGATTTCGGTTTGACGGGTTCGGCGCGCGCGCGCGCGCGGCTGCGCCACGTCCACTGGCCTTGCGGACCGGCGCGAAAGCCGCATGCACGAAGAATGGCAGAGAAGGTGGCGAGGTCGATGCCGAATGATGTCGCAAGCGCCGGGTCGGGCACAAAGCCTTTGCGGTCCTTGCGCCCCTCATGCAGCGTGCGGGCAACGCGTTCGACAAGGTCGATGCGCACTTGCCGGTCGCCGAATGCGCGGTAGCCAGGCAGCGCGCCTTTCAACGGCGTCACGGTCGATCCAGGCGGCGGTAGGGGAGGACAGGGCGATTTGGTTTGCACCGCCGAGAGCAGCGCGATGAGCCGAAGCGCCTTGGGCTTCAGCAGCTTGGGGTCGAAAATGTCGAGTGTGCCCACAATCAGCCCAGCCCGCCGCAACATGCGCCGGTCATCGGCGTCGAGCGCGATCAACGCGGAATCGACGGTGCTGCGTTCGGCCATTCCCCCGCTTGCGGCGAGCGGCGCAAGAAGGGCACGGACGCGGGCAGGAGTAAAGAGGTCTGAGGCAGAGTCGGTCATTGCCATCAGCGAAGCGAGTGACCGGCGCATCGTCGTGTCCAGCCAGCTTTCGATGCGGGCCATGACGCGATCGCGGTCTAGTGCCGATAAGGTATCGAGCGCTGCGTCAATGCGCAGCCGCGGTTCAATCAGCGTCCGGCCTGCTGTCAACCGCGCGACGACATGTCCGTCCCATGTGATCGCCAGTCGGTCGGTATCGAGCGCGAAAGCTGTATCAGGTGCTGCAACCAACGCTGCCGCGCGTCGTGCGCGTTCCTTTGGCAAGCGCCGTTCGGCCGCCGCAATCAGGCGTTTGCGATCCCCGGTGCGTGCCGCCGGATCGACAGTGAAGGCAAAACCGTCGATGCGGCCGATGGCTTCGTCCTCGACCGCAACGACTCCATCGTCGCCCACAACGACATCGAGCAGCGCGGGATCATTGCCGATCTCACGCATCAATACGGCGGTTCGGCGGTCGACGAAGCGTTCGGTCAGACGGGCGTGGAGCGCGTCAGACAGCTTTTCCTCGATGGCCTGCGCGCGCACGGCCCAATGTGCCGGGTCTTCGAGCCAGTCGGGGCGCTGCGCGATGTAGGACCATGTCCGCACAGCGGCAATGCGTCCCCCGAGGGTGTCGATGTCGCCTTCGACACGGTCGAGCCGGGCAAGTTCATCGGCGAACCAGGTTACTGGAATATAGCCGTTATTTTCACTGATATGGCGGAAGATGCGGGCAATAGTCCGTGCATGGTGATCGAGCCCGACTTTTCGGAAATCTGGCAGACCACAGGCCGCCCACAGCCGCACTACCATATGCGGATGACGCGCACGGTCGCGGACGAGAGGATCTTCGGCAAGGCGTTTGAGGACCGCGAGATCGACAGCTTCGGGTGCCACGCGCAGGGCGGGGGCGGTCGGTTTGGCCGCAAGCGACGCAATCAGTGCGTCGACACTCGCCAAATCGGGATCGCCCTCGCGCCAATACAAATGCTCGAGTTTCGCAAAGTGATGCTCTTCGATGGCGTTGATCTCTTCGGGACGGAAGGCCGCCGGACCCTCCTCGCCACCCAGACTGCCGAACGTTCCGTCCTTCTGGTGCCGCCCCGCGCGCCCGGCAATTTGCGCCATTTCGGCCACGGTCAGCCGCCGTTGCCGCCGCCCGTCGAACTTGTTCAACGATGCAAACGCGACATGCGTGACGTCCATGTTGAGCCCCATGCCAATGGCATCGGTCGCGACGAGATAGTCGACTTCGCCTGCCTGATACATGGCAACCTGCGCATTGCGGGTACGGGGGGACAGCGCACCCATGACCACCGCCGCCCCGCCGCGCGCCCGGCGCAGCAATTCGGCGACCGCATAAACTTCCTGCGCGCTGAACGCGACGACCACCGACCGTTTGGGCAGCCGCGACAGTTTCTTTGCGCCTGCATAGCTGAGCGTTGAAAAGCGTGGACGCTTGATAATTTCAGCCTCGGGGATGAGCGCGCGGACCATCGGGCGCAGGCTTTCCGAACCGAGGATCATCGTTTCCTCGCGACCGCGCACATTGAGCATCCGGTCGGTAAAGATATGCCCGCGCTCGGGGTCCGCGCCCAGTTGTGCTTCGTCGAGCGCCGCAAAGGCGACGTCCCTGCCAACCGGCATCGATTCGGCGGTGCACAGCAACCAGCGCGCGCCCGGCGGCATGATCTTTTCCTCGCCCGTGATCAGGCCGACTTCCTTTGGCCCTTTGATCGCGACAACGCGGTCATAAACCTCACGCGCGAGCAGGCGCAGCGGAAAGCCGATCATGCCCGACGCATGGCCGCACAGTCGCTCAATGGCGAGATGCGTTTTGCCGGTATTGGTCGGGCCGAGTACCGCCTTTACGGTCGAAGAGTCGGGGCTGCTCATCCCGTATAAATCGGCAGCCGGGCGCAGCGATGCAAGCGCACCCGTCACCTTATCTGTCACATTGGGCAGCCTGCCGCAATTTTGGGCGGATTTCTGCCGGGTTAGTTTGACTTTAACGAAATCTGTCCACAAGCGTGTTAACGGGTGGCCAAGGCCGTCGGGGATGCAACGATACAAAGGGCGCACGCCTTGTATTTTCGGAACGACGGGGGGATTGGCTTCGGAGGCGGCACGGCAGTGCTGTCGCTCGACAACTCTATACCAATCCGCCTTGCCGTTTTTGGCCGTGCCGCGTCTGTCCATAAACCCAGCCGTTTCGATTCATTCGATTTTACGCCCGATCTTGGCGCACAGATCGGCACCCGCATCTGGTGGCGCGGTG
>JAYUYR010000061.1:0-2829 GCA_043752405.1 Sphingomonas sp.
CAGCGGCCCTTGTCTGGCTGCTTAATCGTTAGGGCCATTACGGGACTAATCAGATAGCATAATCGCGGGAATCGGGCGTCCTAGCAAAACTGCCAGTATGGATAGGTATTAAATACTTACCTAATCTCTTGACTCCTCGGCTGTCGCCTTTCAATTGCGGCTCTGGAGGGCGCGATGGCCGAAAACCCGATGCTGAAATTTGTCAATATGGCGCAATCCTATCCCGAAAAGCGCGAACCCGTGCTGCGCGCCGAGGATTTCCGCGAGATCGCCGACAAATATGCTGTGCCCAGCGCCGAGGAACAGTCGGCACGCTGTTCGCAATGCGGCGTCCCCTATTGCTCGGTCCATTGTCCGCTCCACAACCATATTCCCGACTGGCTCCGGTTGACCGCAGAAGGTCGCCTGCGTGAAGCTTATGAACTGTCGAACAGCACATCGACCATGCCCGAAATCTGCGGTCGCATATGTCCGCAGGACCGGCTGTGCGAAGGCAATTGCGTTATCGAGTTTTCGGGCCATGGCGCGGTCACGATCGGCTCGGTTGAGAAATTCATTACCGATACCGCGTGGGAGGAAGGCTGGGTTGAACCCATCGTCGCAGGCCCCTCACGTGGGCAGTCGGTCGGCGTCATCGGCGCGGGACCGGCGGGGCTGGCGACGGCGGAATATATGCGCGTCGCGGGGTATGAGGTGCATGTGTACGACCGCCATGATCGTCCGGGCGGACTGCTGACCTATGGCATTCCGGGTTTCAAACTGGAAAAGCCCGTTGTCATGCGCCGTGTGGACCGGTTGAAAACGGGCGGGATCGTCTTCCACGACAATTTCGAAGTCGGCCGCGACGCCAGCCTCGACGACCTGCGCCAGAAACATGACGCCATCCTGATCGCGACGGGGGTTTACAAGGCGCGCGCGATTAAGGCGCCCGGCGTGGGCAGCGACGGCGTGGTCGAGG
Source organism: Sphingomonas sp. (assembly GCA_043752405.1). Classification (GTDB taxonomy): domain Bacteria; phylum Pseudomonadota; class Alphaproteobacteria; order Sphingomonadales; family Sphingomonadaceae; genus Sphingomonas_O. The sequence goes on from JAYUYR010000061.1 coordinate 959, forward strand.
CGCTCGATTATCTGATGACGTCGAACCGCAAGGGCTTTGGTGATTATGTCCCCGCGTTCGACAGTGGCGCGCTGAACGCGGCGGGCAAGCACGTCGTCGTCATTGGCGGCGGCGACACTGCGATGGACTGTGTCCGCACCGCGGTCCGTCAAGGCGCGCTCTCCGTCAAGTGCCTCTATCGCCGCGACCGCGCGAACATGCCCGGGTCACCGCGCGAAGTCGCCAATGCCGAGGAAGAAGGCGTCGAATTCGTCTGGCTCTCGGGCCCCGAAGCCTTCGGGTCGGCAGAGAATGGCTGGGTCAACGACGTTCGCGTGGCCAAGATGCGCCTCGGTGCGCCCGACGCCAGCGGCCGCCGCGCCCCCGAAGCCGATCCAGGAAGCGAATATAAACTCGATGCCGATCTTGTGATCAAGGCACTTGGCTTCGACGCCGAAGACCTGCCAAGGATGTTCGGCGCGCCCGATCTAGGTGTCACGCGCTGGGGCACCTTGCGCGTCGATCACAAGACCATGCAGACCAGTCTGGACGGCGTGTTTGCGGCCGGTGACATCGTCCGCGGCGCCAGTCTGGTCGTCTGGGCGATCCGCGACGGGCGCGACGTTAGTGACCACATGCACCGTTATCTAAAAGCAAAAGCAGCAACGATGAGGAAGGCGGCATGAGGACCCCTGTCACGATCGCACTCGCACTTTTGGTGGCAGCACCGGCCTTTGCCCAGCATCCACCCCTGGTCGCCGACAAGGCACCGCTGGTGGCCAACAATGCACCGATAATGGTCCGAGAGACCGAAGCGATTGATCCCGCCCGCGTGGCGACCGCGCGCACGCTGCTCGACGTTATTATGCCACCCACCAAGCGCGAGGGGATGATCGACAGCATGCTGAAGGGCATGATGGCGAACCTGTCGCAGATGATGGCCAACAGTCCGAAGCTGAAAGCCGCTTACGATGGCGATCCGCGCGCGGGCACGATTTTCCAGCGCTTCTTTGCCCAGCAGCAGCAAAGCACGATTGCAATGCTGAAGGAGAATTTTCCGGGCATGGTCGACGCGATGGCCCGTGCCTATGCCCGTCGCTTCACGACCGCGCAGATGGGCGAATTGCGCGCCTTCTTTGAAACGCCCACCGGCCGCCTTTACATCGATCAGGCGGCTACCATCGCCAGCGACCCCGACGTCGCGAACTGGCAAAGCGACCTGATGGCCAAATCCATGGCGCGAATTCCCGCCGATGTCGACGCGATGATGGCCGAGATCAAGGCGCTTCCGCCGAAGGGCAAGCCATGACCACCGAATCCGAATGCGCGCGCATTGCCCGCGACGGCATGTATCGCCCCGAATTTGAATCGGATGCCTGCGGTGTCGGTCTTGTCGCCGCCACCGATGGCCGTGCGAGCCGCCGCGTCGTCGCTTCGGCCATCGACGCCCTGAAAGCAGTGTGGCACCGCGGCGCGGTCGACGCGGACGGCATGACCGGCGACGGCGCGGGGCTGCATGTTGACCTCCCCATGCCCTTCTTTGCCGATGCCATCGTCGCGAGCGGACACAAGCCGATCGACAACAGCTGGCTCGGTGTCGGTATGGTCTTCCTGCCCCGCACCGACCTGGGGGCTCAGGAAACCTGCCGCACCATCGTCGAATCCGAAGTCATCGATGCAGGGTTTACGATCTATGGCTGGCGGCAGGTGCCCGTCGACGTCCGCGTCATCGGGCGCAAGGCGCAGGAAACCCGGCCCGAAATCGAACAGATCATGATCGCAGGGCCGAATGCGAAGACGACCGATCTCGATGAATTTGAAAAGACGCTCTACCTCGTCCGCCGCCGCATCGAGAAGAAGGTCATCGAGGCACAGATTCAGGGCTTCTATAT
>JAYUYR010000062.1:0-2828 GCA_043752405.1 Sphingomonas sp.
AAATCTGGCGATTGCAAGCCGAAGCGTCGGGCGTTGGACTTGTTCTTGATCTGGATGATTGTCCCGAACAGATCGAAGGTGACGCGGGACGCCTTCGCCAGATTGTTTTCAACTTGCTGTCGAACGCTATGAAATTCACCGAGCGGGGTAAAATCGAACTTATAACCCGCACGGTCGTCGTTGGCGATGCGCGCCGGGTGCGCATATCAATTCGCGATTCGGGTATCGGGATCGATCGAAAGTGGCATGAGTCTATTTTTGAACTGTTCCAGCAGGTTGATGGCGGCACCACACGCAAGTATGGCGGAACGGGCCTTGGCTTGGCGATCTGTCGTAATCTGGCCCAAGCCATGGGCGGAGACATCAGCGTGGAAAGCGAGCCGGGCTTTGGATCGACGTTCACGATCGACCTGCCATTGGTCGAGCCCGTCGTGATACCAACGTGGACAACAACCGGGGAGCACCCCACTACGGTGTTGGTTATCGAACATAATCCGCTTACACGGGGGATGATGCGGGCAATATTGTCGGAACGGTTTGAGGTAATCTCTTTTGTGGATGACGTGGCCGAGGCGCTCGGCTTTCTTGCGCTTAATAAAGCCGACTGGATTGTCGCCGATGCCGCATCGGTGGATGATTTTGCTCGGCTGTTCGATGGAACGCAATTGCCGATTGTTTTGGTCGAAGGTGCTGAGCCTGTGTCCGACGACGCGCACTCCAAGGCCCATATCGTGCTTGCCAAGCCTATGACAAAATTGGCTTTGCTCAATATATTTGCCTGCGACGACGCGCGCACTGCGGTGGCGGCATGAAACTGCTTTTTGTCGAAGACGATGCGATGAACAGGCGCGTCGTAAAGGATATGCTCAACGTTGCAGGCGTTGACATGGACGAGGCCGACGGCGCGGAGGAAGGGCTGCGCATGATCGAAAGGGGCAGCTATGATCTGATCCTTATGGATTTGCGCATGCCCGGTATGGATGGCCTGACGGCGATTATCGCGCTGCGCGATCGGGCCGATGACAAGAGGCGTTTACCAGTAATCGTACTGACTGCCGATGCTGCTGCGGGTTTACGCGAAAAATGCCTGGCAGCCGGTGCGGACGAAGTGCTGTTCAAGCCGGTGTCGATGCAATCGCTCTTCGATGCGATTGCTGTATTGATGGTGAACCGCGACGGTGCCGATACAGTCATTTCCTAAGTTGAGTTGACGCGGTAAGGCTGCCTGATGAATACAGCCCCCGACTTCGACTTCCCGCTCGGCGAGACTGCCGAAATGATCCGTGATACCACCCGCCGCTTTGCCGCCGACCGGATCGCGCCGATTGCAGCGTCGGTTGATGCTGACAACCGTTTCCCCCGTGAATTGTGGCCTGAAATGGGAGCGCTGGGTCTGCACGGAATAACCGTTGAAGAGGAATGGGGCGGGCTTGGCCTTGGCTATCTCGACCATGTTATTGCGATGGAAGAAGTTTCCCGGGCTTCGGCATCGGTAGGGTTGAGTTACGGCGCACATTCTAATCTGTGTGTGAACCAGATCAGGCGCTGGGGCTCGGCCGAGCAAAAGGCGAAATATCTGCCCAAGCTGATCAGCGGCGAGCATGTTGGCTCGCTTGCTATGTCCGAAGCGGGGTCGGGTTCCGATGTGGTTTCGATGCGGTTGAAGGCCGAAGTTGTCGGCAACGACCGTTACCGCCTTAACGGCACCAAATTCTGGATTACCAACGCGCCCGAAGCCGATACACTGGTGGTTTACGCTAAGACGGGCGAAGGGTCGGGGGGCATCACTGCGTTCCTGATCGAAAAGGGCATGGCCGGCTTCACCGTCTCGAAGAAGCTCGACAAGATGGGCATGCGAGGATCGGACACAGCTGAGCTCGTATTCGAAGACTGCGAAGTCCCGTTCGAAAACGTCATGGGGCCGACGAATGGCGGCGTCGGCGTACTGATGTCGGGGCTCGATTACGAACGTGCCGTGCTCGCGGCAGGGCCGATCGGCATCATGCAGGCGTGCCTCGACGTTGTCCTGCCCTATGTCCGCGAGCGCAAGCAGTTCGGCAAAGCAATCGGCTCGTTCCAACTGATGCAGGGCAAGATCGCCGACATGTACGTCGCGCTCAATTCGGCGCGGGCTTATGTCTATGCCGTCGCGAAGAGCTGCGACGCAGGCCGAACCACGCGGTTCGATGCGGCAGGCGCGATATTGCTGGCGAGCGAAAGCGCTGTCAAAGTTGCCAATGAAGCGATTCAGGCGCTGGGCGGCGCGGGCTATACCAAGGACTGGCCGGTCGAGCGCTTCTACCGCGATGCCAAGCTGCTCGATATCGGGGCAGGGACAAATGAGATACGCCGGATGCTGATCGGGCGGGAATTGATCGGGGCCGGATCATGAACGACACTGTACCTCTTTCAGCCCCCCGCCAGCGCGGTTTCCTTGGTTTCGTCGAGCGGGTGGGGAACATGTTGCCCGAACCGGCGATGATTTTTGTGTGGCTGATTATCGCGCTGATGCTGCTTTCAGCGCTGGGTGCATCGCTCGGCTGGTCGGCGTCACTTGCTTATACCGGTGAGACCGCGCCGCAATGGGGAGTACTTACCGACGGCACGCTGACCTATGCAGCGACCAGCCTGTTTTCCGAGGAAAATATTGCGCGGCTGGTGACCGAGATGCCGAAGACGCTGACCGGCTTCGCGCCGTTGGGGCTGGTGATGGTACTGATCCTTGGCGCGGCCGTGGCCGAACGCAGCGGAATGTTTTCTGCGCTGATCCGCGCCAGCCTTCGCAACGCCCCACGTGTCATCCTGACCCCGATTGTAGCCGTCATTGG
>JAYUYR010000063.1:0-7307 GCA_043752405.1 Sphingomonas sp.
GCGGCCCATCAGATCGAGGGCGGGAATGTCAACAGCGACTATTGGGTCATGGAGCACGTCTCGGGCACCTATTTCCGAGAGCCGTCGGGCGATGCGTGCGACAGTTGGCACCGCTGGCCGGAGGATCTTGCACTGATCAAGGCGGCCGGGCTCAATTCCTACCGCTTTTCGGTCGAGTGGGCCCGCATCGAACCCGAGCCTGGCGAATTTTCGCAAAGCGCGCTCGACCATTATCGCCGGCTGGCAGTCGCGTGCCGCGATGCCGGGATCGAGCCGATCGTGACTCTGCATCACTTCACCAGCCCGCGATGGATCGCCGCCCTGGGCGGGTGGGAAACCCCTGCGGTGATCGACCATTTCACGCGCTATGCGGCGCGAACCGCGAACCGCGACCGCGCTGCGCGGCGCGGTTCGGTGGTTCTGCACCATGAACGAGCCCAACGCGCAAGTGACGTCCAAGGTGATGCAACTCAAACCATGGGCGATCGAACCGAGCATTCGCGCCGAGGCGGCGCGCAAGATCGGCTCCGACAAATTTCACATGTACTTCCTTGGCGACAGCTACCGCGTCCGCGACGTCTGCCTTGCCGCGCATGCCAAGGCGCGCGCCGCCATCAAGTCGGTCATCCCCGACGCCAAGGTCGGCCTGACCCTCGCGCTCCAGCAGCTTTCGCCGGGGCCTGACGGAGATGCGCTGTACCGGCGAATCTTTGCCGAAGCCCGGGTGCCCTTCTATTCTGCTGCGGCCGGCGACGAGTTCATCGGAGTCCAGACCTACAACAAGTTCGAAACCGGTGCCCGCTCCTATCTTCTCACCCCGGCCGGCGCGATGAAAGACATGTTCGGGCTGCCGACCCAGCCCGAAGCCCTGGCCGCAACGGTCAATGAGGCTTGGACACATGCCAAGGTACCCGTCCTGGTGTCCGAACATGGCCACAACAGCAATGACGATGCACAGCGTATCCGCCACTTGCGGGCGTCGATTGACGGACTTTCGGCCGAGATTGCCAAGGGGACGCCGGTGCTCGGCTATATGCACTGGAGCTTGCTCGACAATTTTGAATGGTCGTCGGGTTTCGGCCTCGTGGCGGTCGACCGGGCGAGCGTCAAGCGCACCCCCAAGCCAAGCCTTGGCGCCTACGGCTCGCTCATCCGGGATTTGCGGCGGCGAACCAACTGGGCGTGACCCACCGTCGCGCGGCGCGGCTAGCCCCGCAATAATAGTGCCTGCCCCTTGCCCCGCCGTCCCGGAACGATAGGGTCGCGCCCATGACCAAGGAACGCCCCGAAGTCCGCCAGGCACGCCGCCGCCCGACCTCCTATGACGTCGCGCGCATGGCCGGCGTCTCGCAATCGGCCGTCTCGCGCTGCTTCCGCCCGGGCAACAGCATTTCCGACGAGAAGCGCAAGGCCATCCTCAAGGCCGCCGCGAAGCTGGGCTATGAGCCGAACGCCTTCGCCTCGAGCCTGATCACCAAGCGCTCTAACTTGGTCGCGATCATCATCTCGAACCTGACGAACCTCTATTATCCGCAAGTCCTTGCCGAATTGACCCAGCGGTTCGATGCCCAGGGTATCAGGGTACTCCTGTTTTCGCTGCAAAACGAGGGCGACGTGGGCAAGATGCTTTCGCAGGTCTGGCGCTATCGCGTCGACGGGGCGATTGCCGCGGCGCATTTGTCGGCCGATCACCTCGCGCAGTTCACCCGCCACCGTGTGCCCGTCGTGCTCTACAATCGCTGGGCAGAAAACGACGCTGTGCCAAGCGTGTTCTGCGATTCGATTGGCGGTGAACGGCTGCTGGTCGACCGGCTGGTCGCCGCTGGGCATCGCCATTTCGCCATCGTCGCGGGGCCGGCCGATAGCTATGTCAGCGGTCAGCGTGTCGACGGCGCCATGACACGCTTGGCCCATCATGGCCTCACCGCGACGATTATTCCCGGGCGCTTCGACCATGAGAGCGGTGCCGAGGGGTTGCGTCAGGCGATGGCGATGAAGCAGCGGCCCGATGCGCTGATCTGCGCTAACGACCTGATGGCGATTGGGGCAATCGACGCTGCGCGCGACCGGGTCGGGCTGCGCGTGCCCGAGGACCTGTCCATTGTCGGCTTCGACGGAGTCGAGCCGGCGGCGTGGCCGAGCTATCGCCTGACGACGATCCGGCAGCCGGTGCGGCGGATGACCGACGCGGCCGTGACGATGCTGCTCGAGCGGATCGCGAACCCTGACCTGCCGCCGGAAATCCGCAGCTTCACCGGTGCCTTCATCGAGGGCCGGTCGGCTCGACTCGAACCCTAAGTTGCGCATCTGGCACGTGCGGCCATGCAATTTGGGCAAACGAGTGTGACTTTGGATGCACACTATTGCAATTCTTTAGGCTACAACTGAACGATTGAAGCGGTCAGATTACCGAAAAACAGCCGTTTTTCCGTCGATCTTAATTGCCAGTTTAAACATTGCAGCCAAATTCAAAATATGACACGTTGATGGCAGTAAATTACTGGCGTCGCAGCGCCGTCTATGGGGGGAACAAGCAATGATCCGGTGTCAGTCATGGTCCATCCGACATTTCCGCACGCTGCTATGTGCGTCAGCCGCACTGGCTGTGGTGCCAAGCGCGGCTGCAGCCCAGACCAACACGGCACCCGCCGCGACCCCTGATGGACAGGGCGTCGGCGATATTATCGTCACGGCTCAGCGCCGCGAAGAGCGGCTTCAGAACGTGCCGGTCTCGATCACTGCGATCACCGGCAAGGAACTGCGCAACGCGGACATCCGCGACATCACGCGCCTTGAACAGGCCGTGCCTGGCCTTCGCATCGGTCGCTCGGGCGCAGCTGCTCGCCCCGCGATTCGCGGCGTTTACACTGAAGCTGTTGGGGCGAACGCCGACCCGCGCATTGGCTTCTACATCGACGAAATCTATCAATCGCGTGCCGCGCAGACAACCGGTGCCTTTGTCGATCTGGAGCGAGTCGAAGTTCAGAAGGGCCCGCAGGGTACGCTGTTCGGTCGCAACAGTCTGGGCGGCAACATCGCCTTGTCTAGTGCCAAGCCAACCAACAAGTTCGATTTGGGCGTTGCAGGAATCTACGGCAATCATAATCGCATCAAGGTTGAAGGCTTTGTCAATGTGCCTATTGCTGAGGGTCTCGCTCTTCGCATCGCAGGAGCCCTCGACCGGCACGACCCCTATCTCAAGAGCACCGTCTCCAAAGCTGCAGACGTCGGCGATCTGAATTATAAGTTTATTCGCGGGACCCTGCGGTTCGCGCCACCGAGCATGGAAGACCGACTCGAAGTTATTGTGCGAGGGTCCTATTACCATCAGGACGACCGTGGCCTGGGCTCCTTCAACGCAAAGAACCTCGGCGCAATTGTCGACTCATCGCTGATTCGCCAGCCGGGCGGTACGGTCGTGGTCAACGGAAATACCTACCCATTCCCCAATGGCTACAATGGCGGCAATTACGCTACCGGCGTTCTCGTTCCATTCAGCCCTGTGTTCCGCGACGGCATTGCGGACATCAATGGCGCGGATATCGGTATCCCAATCGGTGGTAAGTACAACGTCTTGTTCGACTTCGCGAACCCGACGAACAAGGTGAAGGCTAAGAATGGATCCGCCATCGTCAATTTTAAACTAACTGATGATATTCGGCTGCGTTCGCTCACCGGATATACGGCCTTTTCCTACGTGAATCGGGCTGATGGCGATGGTGGCCCCATTCCTTTCAGAGAGTTCTATTTCATCACTACGGCCAAGACGATTACCCAAGAACTCCAGCTTCAATCGGCCAATGCCGCAAGCCCGCTACAGTATACTCTGGGCGCTTTCTACATGGATGACAAAGTCGGCGAGGGTAGCGCTAGTGTCTTCTCAACAACGAACTACCGGACTGTGGATGCCCCGGCGAACGGCTATCCTGTCCTGTATGCGGATGGAGGCGGCTGCGGCTACACTCTGTTACCCCGGGTCCCCAACTGTAATCTCAATAACACTACTGCGGCCGACGGAATTGGCCCGGTAAAGGCGCGCACCAAATCTTGGGCGGGCTATGGTCAGGCTTCATATACGGTCGCCCGGAAACTCACGCTAACCGCTGGAGCCCGTTACACCGTGGATGACAAGGACTACCGCCAAGGTGCCCAGCCCGGCGGAATATTTACGACGTTCGTCGGAGGCGGCTCAGGCTACGTATTTCGTCAGAACGCGGCATTCCTTGCAGCGAACCCCGGTGCGACACAGGCGCAGCTGCCGTTTCCAAATGACGCACTCGCAGCGACACTGGTTAGACCGGGCGGCGCCAACGCTGGCTTTACGAACGGCGTTGGTTACCGAGCAATCCTGCCGTTCAACAGCGACCGTGCAAATGCCAACTTTACGTGCGGAGGGTTGACGCCGGGGACATTCGGAGTGAATGGAACCAGCACTGTCGTCGGTACCGTCCCCAATTATTTGATTACGCGCTGTGGCAAGCGCAAGTTCAAATACTGGACCTATCGCTTGGCGGCTGACTACAAATTCACGCCCGATCATATGGTCTACGTAAGCTATTCTACGGGCGTCCACTCAGGCGGCTTCGGCGCCAGCTTTGCGCCGACCACAATCCCACAAGGCACATTCACCACTTACGACGCCGAAGACGTGCGGGCGATCGAATTTGGGACCAAAAACAGCTTCTTCAATAAGAGGCTACAATTGAACGCAGCCATATTCTACGCAAAGTACACCGATAACCAGGTTCAAGGCACCCAGTTCGTTTCGACCGGCACAAACCTCGGCTTTAACATCGGAACAATCGCGAATGTTGGAAACACTGAGGCGCCCGGTGCGGAGGTGAGCTTCATTGCCAGGCCGACCCGGCAGTTGACCCTGCGCGGGGCTCTCAACTACCTCCACGCCCGCAACAGCGTCGATCCGCTGGGAATCTTTTTCAGTGGCTTATGTAGTATTTCGTCGGGCGCCGGTAGCCCTTGTGCAACGAACCCACTCCAGAACAACGCTGGACTCGGTAGCGGCTTTTTCCCGAATCCGTTCACCAACCCGGAGCTGTTCACACCGCTTAGAGATCTGAATGGCAATATCACTGGTTATCAATCGCTGTTCTTTGGTAAAAAGACGCGTGTGCAGAACACTCCTGACTGGTCAGCCAACTTTGGAGCCGCGTACGAGATTCCTCTCGGCAGCGGCGCAACGATCACGCCGGAAGCTGACGTTCTTTATAGTGGAAACTATGTGCTCAGTGCCTCGGCGCCGAACTTTCTTCAGAAAGCTTATGCCAAGATTGATGCACGGGTCACCTACCGGTCGCCCGACCAGCAACTTTCGGTCCAAGCATTTGTGCAGAACCTGACTAATAAGGCGACGCTCGGTCGGATAACGACCGGCACGCTATCGGCCCAAGGGACCTATTCCGATCCGCGCACATACGGCGTAAGGCTGGGCTTCCGGTTTTGATATGCGCGCCCGCGTTCCCTTGATCGGGAGTGCGGGCCATCGCCGCCGTTTATCCGATATTCCTTGAAGTAGAGCGCGGCCTCCTCGGCGAACTTGTGGCTTGACCAACAAGAGCGTCCGGCCTCAGCCTTTTCCGAGACAATTGAGGTAGTCGCGACCGACGGAGAAATCTAAGTTTGTCGCCCCATCGGGTTAGCGGGCAAAACGAAAAACACTAGACGCGCGATTTTCGGCCCATCGTTCCGCCACCCGTGCGCTGCCCCTCGAATGATGCCGGTATCGCCGGCCCGAAAGACCGCTTCTTCCATGTCGAGGACCATCACGATCTCGCCTTCCACCACATAGAAGTGATCCACCGTCTCCGTCGCGTGCATGCCGGGATTGTATTGACCGACGCCGGGCGCATATTCGACGACCGTCATTGCATATGCAGCCGCGTTCATCTGATCCATGGTGAATGGGACAAAACCGCCATTGAATGGTGTTGCATTATCGATCGGCGTAACTGACGCCGTCCATAAATTTGTCAGGGTCACGGATGTTCCCGCGTCCGCGGGTGGGACTGCCTCATCTAGCGCCACATGACTTTTACCATCTTTCCCTACTGCTGCGACGATGCGACGAGCAGTCGTCACGACGCCCAACCGTTGATTTCGCGCTTTTCATGGACACGCAACACGCCTCGCAGCGCTTTCGGCTGCAAGGGCCGTGACTGCGTCCACTGATTTTTGCTCGACCAATACTCGCCTGCCATCTCAGACTCCTGAAAACTTGAGCAGCTTGAATCACACATCAACCCATTTGTGAATGTTGTTTTTGCGGCCCAACCATAGATCACTGGCGAAGGGTTGGTGAAAGTTAATCTGTTCCGCGGACGGACTATATTACAGTTAAAGATAAGACGTTCGGCGGCAGCTCGCGGCCGCGCAACCTCGCGTCGCTGTTTCTCTATTCCGGACCCGTCGGCAATCGCATTGCGCTTGCCACCTACGGGGCGACGGCGCCGGTACGGCTCAACGACGCCAACGATAATTTCGCGCAGCTTTCGACCGGCGACGGCTATCTTAAAACTGCCGCCCAGCTCGACGCGCTTCGCCGCTTCTACCGCAATGACCGACGCTTCGAGCGTGCCGGCATCTTCCAGGTGATGCATCACGGCGCGCGGGGCAATTGGCACGAAGGCGTCGCTGCTGCCGTAAAGCCCGCCGTCAGCATTTTCTCGTCGAACCCCGAGCGCAGGGGCTGGGGCCATCCGCATGCACAAGTGCTGCGGGATTTCTGGATCTGGTCGCCGGTGCAGGTCGATGAGGAACAAAGCTTCCACCTGCTTGCAACGCTCGGCCTGCGGGCGCCAGGATCATGAGGATTTAGTGATCGGCTTGGATGCTGAAGGGAGCGGCTGACCTTGGATGAGCGAGAGCAAGCTGCGTTGGAAACCGTGCGGGACGTTATTAACGCGTAATAGCCGGCGCGCGCGGCGTTCGATTATTTGATCGCTCATGCAACCGCCATTACCGTTAGCCAGGACGGTGCAGCTTTGATTTTACCAGGCGCTGCAAGGCGCCGGTTGATGTCTCCCTCGCTATGGCGTGACCCCAAGGCGATCAATCTTGCATGCCCTCGATCGTCGTTCGGGCTGTTCCCCGTCAGCACCTATGGCGCAGGTTTGAGGTTGTGATTTAAGGAGGATCTGGGTCTCGTCATCGTGACGAAGGAACGAAGATGAGACCCAAATCCTCAAGCCCCAAGAAGCCTGCCGAGCAGGTGGTGAAGGACATTCGCCGTGCAACCCGGCGGCATTTCTTGGCCGAAGACAAGATCAGGATCGTGCTGGAAGGCCTGCGCG
>JAYUYR010000064.1:0-7301 GCA_043752405.1 Sphingomonas sp.
TGCCGTCTGCCCCATTCTGTTCGCACCAGCGGCATTCGAGGAGGACAGCGCTTCGACTGGCTCAGCGCGAACGGTATTTGTTGTGAGTGAGTTCATAACACGATTAACTCCGCTTTCATGGCACCCGCCTGTTTCAGCGCCTGCAGGATCTCGACGAGATCGCCGGACGAGGCACCGATGCGGTTCACCGCCGCGACAATGCCCGATAACGACGCGCCGGGGCTCAGCTTAAACATGGGGTTGCGCACTTGTTCGATTATGATGTCGCTATCGGGTTCGAGCGCGGTTTCACCTTTCGAAAAGGGCGCAGGTTGCGAGACGCGCGGGTTTTCCTCGACGCGGACAGTGAGTTTGCCGTGACTGACCGCAACCGGCGAGATACGGACTGCGCCGTTGATGACGACGGTGCCGGTGCGCGCGTTGACGATGACGCGCGCGGGCGCATCGGCAGGATTGACGTCGATATTTTCAACCAGCGACATCAGCCTCGAGCGGCTTTCGGCCCCCGGCGGGGCTTCGATGGCGACCGAGACGGCATCGATGGCGCGCGCTTTTCCATCGCCAATCAGGCGATTGACGGCAGCGGCAACACGCTGGGCGGTGGTCAGATCGGCTTCGGCGAGGTTGAACGTCACAAGCGCGCTGTCGGCAAAGCCCGACGCCACCGCGCGTTCGATGGTTGCGCCACCGGGGATGCGGCCCGCGCTGGGCACGTTGACAGTGAGTTTGGAGCCGTCGGCGGCATCGACACCAAGGCCACCGACGGCAAGGTTGCCTTGTGCCATCGCGTAAATCTGGCCGTCGGCGCCGCGCAAGGGAACCATGACGAGAGTGCCGCCGCGCAAGGACTTGGCCTTGCCCAGCGCCGAGACGGTAATGTCGAGCCGCTGGCCGGGCTTGGCAAAGGCGGGCAGTTCGGCGGTGATGATGACCGCCGCCGCGTTCTTCAGGCTGGGGTTAATGCCCGGCGGCAGCGTGAGGCCGAAGCGGCTGACGACGCCTTTGACGCCTTGGGTCGAATAATCGAGGCTGTCGTCGCCGGTGCCAGCAAGGCCCACGACCACGCCGTAGCCGGTGAGCTGGTTCATGCGGAGACCCTGGAATGTGCCGAGATCCTTGATGCGGTCGGCGTGGGCGGGGGGTGCGATTATTGAGAGCAATAGTGCCCACAGGAACCGCTTGCCCTGAGCTTGTCGAAGGGTTGCCCTTCTTCTGCGCAATGGCACCGAAGAAGGGCAGGGCTTCGACAGGCTCAGCCAAGTCGGTTTTTGTTGAACCAGCACACGCATCAGAACGGACTCACACGAGAGAAAAAGCGTTGCAGCCAGCCTTGCTGACTGGCGCGGGCCATTTCGCCCTTGCCGGTGTAGGTGATGCGGGCGTCGGCAATACGGGTCGAGAGCACGCGATTGTCGCTGTCGATGTCGGTGTCGCGGATGATGCCCGAGACTTGCACATATTCGTCGCCGCGATTGAGCGTGACGAGCTTTTGCCCGCGCACCAGCATTGTCCCGTTGGGATAGAGGGCGGCAATGGTGACGGTAATCTCGCCTGACAATGCGTTCGATTGGGCGGTTTGACCTTGCCCCTTGAAGCTGTTGGTGCCCGATGCACCGATGTCGCTCGGGGCGAACAGGTTGAACAGGCCGGTCGCCGGCGGGGTAAGGCCGATCGAGCCATCGCGACCCGTGGTCTGCGATGTCGATTTGGTTGCCGCCATGCGCTCGACCAAGGCGATGGTCAGCACATCGCCGACCATCGACGCGCGGGCGCCGCTGGTCAGCGGGGCATAGCCCGATGCGGTTTGGAATATCGCGCCGTTGGCCTGCCAAGTGACGACCGCTGGGGCGGGTGTGGGGGCGTAGTCGGGTTTGGGAGCCTTACCTGCGGTGAGGAGCAGGCAGGCCCCCGAAGCGACGATCCTAAAGCTGCTGGTTGACATATTTCAGCATTTCATCGGTGGCCGAGATCATTTTCGAGTTCACTTCATAGGCGCGCTGGGTTTCGATCATGTCGACGAGTTCTTCGACGACGTTTACGTTCGACGCTTCGAGCGCTCCCGAGCGCAGGCTCCCTCGTCCCTCGCTGCCGGGGGCGCCGACCTGCGGGGTGCCACTGGCAGCGGTTTCGACCAACAGGTTGTCGCCGATATTCTCGAGGCCCGCCGCGTTGACGAAACGCGCAGTCTCGACCTTGCCGAGTTCGGTGCTGGTGCCTGCGACGGAGGCGGAAACGGTGCCGTCCGCGCCGATGCTGATCGACTTTGCGCCATCCGGAATCTGGATTTCGGGCTGGACGGGCATACCGGTGCCGGTGACGAGCTTGCCTTCGGTCGACAGGCTGAAATCGCCCGCGCGCGTGTAGCCGGTGCGGCCATCGGGCATCAGCACCTGAAAATAGCCATTGCCTTCGATGGCAAGGTCGAGCGCGTTGCTGGTCGGGGTGAACGACCCTTGCGTGTCGATCCGAGCCGTGCCGGTCATCTGGACGCCCGAGCCGAGCGACAGGCCGACGGCATATTTGTTGGCCTCGGACGATGGCGCGCCGGGGGTGGTGATGGTCTGATAGGCAAGCGTTTCGAAGGTCGCGCGGTCGCGCTTGAACCCTGTCGTGTTCACGTTGGCGAGATTGTTCGCGATGACGCGCATCCGCTGGTTCTGGGCATCGAGCCCCGTGCGGGCGACGTGGAGAGCAGTGTTGGACATGGTGGTTTTACCTAGCTTGGCAGGCGCATGAGGCTGGTGGTTTCACTGTCGAGATCGTGCGCGGTGGTAAGCAGCTTGATCTGTGTGTCCCAACTGCGCGCGGCTTCGATCATGTCGACGAGCGCGCTGGTCGGGTTGACGTTCGACCCTTCGAGCGCACCTACGGTTATCGATGCCGCTGGATCCGTTGGCAGCACACCGCCCCCACGAACGCGGAACAGGCCGTCGATGTGCTTGACGACCTCCGATCCGGCGGGGCTGGCGAGCTTTAACCGGTCGATCTTCTGCGGCGCATTGGGATCGCCACCCGCGGGCACGACCCACAGCGTGCAATCTTTGTCGATTCGGATCTGGTCGGCGGGCGGCACCGTTACGGGACCGCTTTCGCCAAGGACCGGGTGCCCATCGCCGGTGGTCAGCAAACTCGACGCCCAAACCATAAGGTCGCCGCGCCGCGTATAGGCTTCGTCGCCGTTTTCGGCTTGCACAGTCAGCATGGCATCGCCGTTCATCGCGATATCGAGCGGACGGCCTGTCGATACAGTGGCCGCGCCCCGCATGTCGGCGGCCAGCACTTCTTCGGAAGCGACTGCACGGTCGGAAAGACCCGGACCTTTAATCCACAAGGGCTGCGCGCTCGACATTTCGGCGCGAAAGCCTGTGGTCGAGGCATTGGCAAGGTTGTTTGCCGTGACCGCCTGACGCGCCATGTTGGCGCGCATTGCGGACAGGCTGGTGTGGATGAGCCTATCCATTGGTCAACCCGCCCCCCGTTTGGGCTGAGCTTGTCGAAGCCTTGTCCTTCTTTCTTGCGATGGCACAAAAGAAAGGACAACCCTTCGACAAGCTCAGGGCAAACGGAGTTTTTCTGATCACAATCACGTCCTCAGGTTGATGATTGTCCGAAGTGTCGGCGCGCTTCACGCTCGATGCGTTGCCGGGCAAGCAGATGGCGATCGATGCCGATCTGAATGCTGGCCTGATGACAGCCGACGAAGCCAAGGTTCGGCGGCAGGACGTCGCGACCGAAGCCGATTTCTATGGGTCGATGGATGGTGCATCGAAGTTCGTGAAGGGTGATGCAGTTGCGGGGGTATTGATCCTGGTGATCAACATCGTCGGCGGGATGGTGCTGGGCATTTTCTCGCACGGCCTGAGCGCGGGTGATGCGGCGAAGACCTATGTATTGCTGGCGATTGGCGATGCGCTGGTCGCGCAGGTTCCGGCGTTGCTCTTGTCTATCGCAGCGGCAGCGATTGTGACGCGGGTCAGCTCGACGCTCGATCTGGCGCGGCAAGTGACGAGCCAGTTCGGGAGTGCGGGAACATGGGCACCCGTCGGGGCAATCCTGGGCGTGCTCGGGTTGTTGCCGGGGATGCCGCATTTCATCATCCTGCCGGCCGCGGCAGGGGCCGGGTTGCTGGCATGGCGGCTTCACAAAAAGCCAGAAGTCTTTGAAGTTGCTTTGCCTCAAACAGCACCATCGAGCGTCATCGAGTGGAGCGACGTGCATGACAGCGCCGCGCTGAGCCTCGACATCGGTTACGCGCTGGTCGGGCTGGTCGACGAGCGCAAGGGGGCACCGCTGATGGCGCGGATTACCGGCATTCGTCGGCAATTGTCGCGCGAACTGGGCTTTGTCGTTCCGCTGGTGCGGGTCCGCGACGAACTGAGCCTTGCTCCCAACCGTTACCGGATCACTCTTTCGGGGATCGTGGTGGGCGAGGATGATATTTTCCCCGACGATCTGCTCGCGTTGGACTCTGGCGATATCGAGCGTGTGGTTGAGGGGCGGGCGGTAGGGGCGACGGGGTTATCTTCGACGCTCGGAAAGATGCGTGACCGCCTGGTGACGGGGACTGGTGCTCTGGCGACGGCTTCATCGCGCTATGAGCGGATCGGGACGGGTATCGCAAAAGAGCGGGTCCGGATGGAGGATGACAACGCTCGGCTTGTTGATCGGCTGACCAAGAGTTTTGGCGGCATGGACCGTCGCGTGGCGCAATTGAAGGCCGTGCAAAGCTATGTCGAGCAGCAGGTGGCGGCCTGGAATTCGGCGCGATGAATGCGGCGGCAGTTTACCGGCAGGTTGATCAATCGAGTCGAGTCGAAGCCGCCTCGCCCCATGCGCTGGTTGCGATTTTGCTGGGGGAAGTGCTCGACCAGATTGATGTGATGGCGTTGACACTGGCGCGCGGACGACGTGCGCATGAGGCGCAGGCGCGGGCGCAGGGGATCCTTCACGCGCTCGAAGCTAGTCTTGACCAACGGTCGGGCGGGACGACAGCGGCTCTGATGGGACAAGTGTATCGCGAAACGCGGCGCTGCCTGTCGCAGGCCGCCGAGGAAATTGATCCGTTCTGGTGCAAACAAGCGCGCGACACGATGGCACCGATCGCCGAAGCATGGGGGCAAATCTCTCAGGCGGCGTGACGGCGCATTTTTTCGATGAGGGTAGTGCGTTGCAGGCCGAGCAGGCGGGCGGCATCGGCAACGACGCCGTTGGCGCGATGGAGCGCCTGACCGATATAGCGCCCTTCGATGTCGTGGAGGATGGCGCGCAGATCGATGCCGGTGGCGCCAATATCGCCTTGTTCTGAAGGCGCGGACAACATGGCCGGTGTGACTGGCATGGCGATGACTGATTTCGTACGCAATAGCAGCGTATCGACGTCGCCAGGGTCGAGCGTTTCGCCCGGATGCAGGATCGCGGCGCGCTCAACGAAGTTGCGCAATTCGCGGACATTACCTGGCCACGGGTGCGTTGCCAGCGCGGCAATGGCCGCCTGTGAAAAGCGCACGGTCGTCTTGCTGTCGGTGATTGCTCGCAGGAAATGGCGGATGAGCAGTGGTAGATCGCCGGGTCGCGCGGCGAGGCCAGGGAGGGCGACGGGAAAGACGGCGAGCCGGTAGTAGAGGTCTTCGCGGAACCGCTGCTCCTCGATCGCAATGCTCAAATCGCGGTGCGTGGCCGAAACGATGCGGACGTCAACGGCAAAGCTGCCGCGTCCACCGACGCGTTCGACGCGGCGTTCCTCCAGCACACGGAGCAGTTTGACTTGCATGTCGGGTGGCATGTCGCCGATCTCATCGAGGAACAGCGTGCCTTTGTTTGCTTCCTCGAACCGACCCTGGCGCTGGGCATGGGCGCCGGTAAAACTGCCCTTTTCATGGCCGAACAGCTCGCTTTCAAGAAGGTCGCGGGGGATGGCGCCGCAATTGATAGCGACAAATGGCCCCTGTGCGCGGTCACTTTCGGCATGGATGGCGCGGGCAACGCGCTCTTTTCCGCTACCCGAGGGGCCTGTGATCAGCACTGACGTGTCACCGGGTGCAACGCGGCGGACCAGCGCGCGCACGGCTTCCATGACAGGGCTCGTGCCGAGCAGCAGTGTTTCGACCGTCGCCGCGCCGTCGCGCGCGGGCGTCCATGAATTCATCATCCCCGGTCTGGTCCCCAAAATGGTCAAAGTCCCCAATCGCGGAATCTAGCCGAGTCGCGGCCGCAAGCGAGCGCAGCTTGGTCCAAAACCGTGCCATTATTGCCTGACAACCATCCGAAGTGGCGACACACTGGACACAAGTTGGGCGGGGCCTATCGATGAAATACGAACTATATCCTGAAGAGGCGGCAAGCTTGGCCAGTTATAATCCCGACGAACGCCGGATTTCCATTTTCGCCGACAGCGAAGGCGGCAGAAGCGCGGCCCAATCGGTGGCCGAGCGCGTCGGAGCCCGCGTGCTGTTTGCGGGAACGCCTCAACAGGGGCTCGCGCGGCTGGCGAATTACCCCGTAGGCGATGCTGTGTTTGTCGATGTTGCGCAGGAAGGCGGTGCTGACCTCGACCTGTTTCTTGACAGGATAGACGCGATCGGGCTGATCGACCGGGTGCCAGTGCTCGTCAACAGCGCACCCGATTGTCTTGACCGGGTGGCCGCACGGATGAGTGCGCCGTCGGTGGCACTGATGAGTCAGGCGAGTGCCGCCGATTGGGTTGCGACGCTGGCGATGTTCGGCACATTGTCCGGCAGTAGGCGCAATCCGGTGCTGAACGACACGACGGTCGATGACTCGTTACGGCTGCATCGGCTGGCCGACGAGGTTCAGCGGATTGCGCGCACGCTGGCCGATCTGGCCGGGCATGAACCGCCGCCGTTGCGCGGGGCGAGCGATGCCATGATCGGATTTCGTGCCGAGCCGAACCGCTTTGCATTCGCACCCAGCGTCGTCGATGCGGGTGACGTGCGCGCGATCATTCGGTTGCGGCGGATGCGCGACCGGTTTTTCCGTAGCGACCTGTTCGCCGATCCCGCGTGGGATATGCTGCTCGACCTGTTGGCGGCGCGGCTCGAACAGATTCAGGTTGCGGTGTCGAGCCTGTGCATTGCCGCCGCCGTACCGCCGACAACCGCACTGCGCTGGATAAAGACGATGAGCGAGAACGGGACGTTTGTCCGCGTTGCCGATCCACACGACGGCCGGCGGGTGTTTATCGCACTGTCCGATGGGGCAGCGGCGGGGATGACCGCTTACCTGAATGCAGCCAAGGCGCAGGGCGGGCTTGCGGTTTAAGCCTACTTGCTGCACTGGCGCGG
>JAYUYR010000065.1:0-2815 GCA_043752405.1 Sphingomonas sp.
GCTCCCTTGCCTGCCCGCTCGCGCGCTTCGGCCGACAATGTCAGCTGATCGCTCATGTTTAGTCTCCAAATTGCCCGCCACGCCTCCAGGGATGACCATGGTCCGGGGAGCGGCGCGCATAGCCACTCATACGACGAAAGGCAACTCCAGTGCGTCGGCAACCGCCTGATGCCGGATATGCCCGCCCGACACGTTCAATCCGGCAGCCAGATGCAAGTCGGCTTTCATCGCCTCGGCCCCCAGATTGGCGAGGCGTACGGCAAACGGCAGGGTGGCGTTGTTCAAAGCAAAGGCCGAGGTCCGCGCAACCGCTCCGGGCATATTTGCTACGCAATAATGGATGATACCGTCGATGACGAAGACGGGATCGTCATGCGTGGTGGCATGGCTGGTTTCGAAACAGCCGCCCTGATCAATAGCGATATCTACCAGCACCGATCCGCGCTTCATCGTCTTGAGCATGTCGCGGGTGACGAGTTTTGGTGCCGCAGCACCGGGGACGAGCACGGCACCAATCACAAGATGCGCCTTGGCAACCGCCGCCGCAATTGCTGCTGTCGAGGCATAGGCCGTCTTGATCTGCGACGAAAAAAACATGTCGAGTTCGGCCAGGCGATCCATATTTATGTCGTAAATCGTCACATCGGCGCGCATCCCGACCGCCATTTGCGCCGCATTTACGCCCGATACGCCACCACCAAGAATGGCGACACGCGCAGGGGGAACTCCCGGCACGCCGCCCAGCAGAACCCCGCGACCGCCCTGTTCCTTTTCCAGATAATGTGCGCCGACCTGAACCGACATGCGGCCCGCCACTTCGGACATGGGCTTCAGGAGCGGCAACTGCCCTGACGGCGACGTGACAGTTTCATAAGCGATGCACGTGGCCCCCGATTTCATCAAGCCCTCAGCCTGCGCCTTATCTGCGGCGAGGTGAAGGTAGGTGAAAAGCGTGTGATGTGGGCGCAACATGGCGATCTCGCCCGGTTGTGGTTCCTTGACCTTCACGATCATGTCGGCTGCGGCGAAGACTTCAGAGGCGTTGGGCAGGATGCGGGCGCCAGCATCCATATAATCGCGGTCGCTGAAATCGATTCCGTTGCCCGCCAAAGCCTCGACAAACACTTCATGTCCCCGTGCGCTTAGTTCGGCGACTGACGCCGGGGTTAATCCGACACGATATTCATGGTTCTTGATTTCCTTGGGGACACCGACGCGCATCGCTCATTCCTTGTAATATTGTTGCGTGTGCATAGCAGCGGCGGTGGCGCTTGTCTGCAATTGCGTGACCCCAAGCGAAGTGCTAGGCGCGCGGCCCGACTGTGGATA
This sequence comes from Sphingomonas sp., assembly GCA_043752405.1. GTDB lineage: Bacteria > Pseudomonadota > Alphaproteobacteria > Sphingomonadales > Sphingomonadaceae > Sphingomonas_O. The sequence goes on from JAYUYR010000065.1 coordinate 1,330, forward strand.
GTGCAGTCGTTTGAGTTCAAAGGCGAAAGGCTGGTTTGCGGCTTTATGGCGACGACACAGGGCACGGACTCCGCGCACAGCGACGAAGAAAGCCAAGGCCACCGGATCGAGGGGGGGCTCGGCAAACTTGCCCTCGGTGCGATTGGCGTCGTGTTCGGCGACATCGGGACATCACCGCTCTACGCCATGAAAGAAACCTTCGTTGGGCATCATCCGCTCGCTGTTGATCAGCTACATGTGTTCGGTGTGCTCAGCCTCGTATTCTGGTCGCTGATGCTGATCGTGACGGTCAAATATGTCATGATCGTATTAAGCGCGGACAATAAGGGTGAGGGGGGTAGCATGGCGCTACTCGCACTGATCAGCCGTAAGACCGGCGGCGGAAAATGGTCAGGCTTGCTGGTTATGCTCGCGGTGACGGCAACGGCGCTTTTTTTCGGTGATGCTATGATCACGCCGGCGATGTCAGTGCTGTCCGCTGTCGAAGGTCTGACAATTGTCGACGCGCGCTTTAGCGGTTTCGTTTTGCCGATTGCGATCGGTATTCTCGTTGGACTGTTTATGGTTCAATCGCGGGGGACCGAGGCGATCAGCCGCTATTTCGGGCCGATCATTCTGGTTTACTTCCTGACACTGGCCGTGCTGGGCATCATGAATCTGGTTCACCGACCCGAAGTGCTGATGGCGCTATCACCTTATTATGCCTATATGTTTTTTGCCAATGATCCGCTGCTGGCGTTTCTGGCGCTTGGGTCGATTGTTCTGGCGGTCACGGGTGCCGAGGCGCTTTATGCCGACATGGGCCATTTCGGGCGGCGACCAATAACTTTTGCGTGGCTCTGGGTAGTAGCGCCGGGACTGATGTTGAATTATCTGGGGCAAGCAGCCCTGCTGATGCGTGATCCATCCGCTGCGTCGAATCCCTTCTTCCTGATGGCACCCGAAGAGTTTCGCTTGCCGCTCGTCATTATTGCCACATTGGCAACGATCATTGCCAGCCAATCTATGATTACCGGCGCGTTCTCGGTCGTTCAGCAATCGGTTCAGCTTGGTATGATGCCACGCCTGAAAATCGAGCATACCAGTGCGTCGGCCGCAGGCCAGATTTATGTGCCTGTGGTGAATTGGACGTTGATGATCCTCGTCATCCTGTTGGTGGTGCTGTTCCAGAAATCTAGCAATCTTGCGGCGGCTTATGGCATTGCGGTGATGGGCACGATGTTCATTTCGACGATCATGATCGGCGTGTTGATGGCTCGGGTGTGGAACTGGCCAACATGGCGCGTGGCGCTTGTGATCGGTGTATTTCTGGTCGTCGATGGCGCTTATCTGGCGTCAAACCTGATCAAGGTGCCGCAGGGTGGGTGGCTGCCATTGCTTGTTGCCGCAATTATATGTGTGTTGCTGACTACATGGGCGACCGGACGGACGCTGATGATGGCTCGGTTGCGCGAAGCTGCCATGCCGATCAAGGTGTTTATCTCGT
>JAYUYR010000066.1:0-2806 GCA_043752405.1 Sphingomonas sp.
CGAAGCGATTTCGGCGTTATGTATGGCATTCCTATTGTCTCGGACAACGTCAAACTGGACATCAGCGTCGCGTTTGAAAAGGTCGGCTAGCCTTGGGGCTGATGTCAGGGACTGTCCCCGCTTGGGGACTGTCCCTTAATCTACTCGTAAAAAAGGGACAGTCCCAGAAGGGACGGTCCCCGGCGTTGTGCGATACTTACGATGTCAAAGAGCACGGGCCATCGGCCCAAATTCACTACCCCCGATATGCCGCATCCAAACTCGCCTTTGCCGCGCGGTATTCAGTCTCCAGCTGATCGACGAATTCGGCGACGCTCAGCACTTCCTTGATCGCGCCGATGCCCTGCCCCGAACCCCAAATGTCTTTCCACGCCTTGGCATCGCTGTTGCCGCCCGAACCGAAGTCCATCGTCGAAATGTCGCCCTCGGGCAGGTTGTCCGGGTCCATCCCGGCCTTTTCAATCGACTGGCGCAGATAGTTGCCGTGGACGCCGGTGAACAGCGAAGAATAGACGATGTCCGACGCCTTGGCATCGACGATATTATCCTTGTAGCCCTCGACCGCATTGGCCTCTTTGGTCGCGATAAACGCACTGCCGATATACGCCAGATCGGCCCCCATCGCCTGTGCCGACAGGATCGAGGCCCCGCAGGCAATCGATCCCGAAAGCGCCACCGGCCCGTCGAACCATTCGCGGATTTCCTGCATCATGGCAAACGGCGAGGTAACCCCGGCATGGCCACCCGCACCCGCCGCCACCGGAATCAGGCCATCGGCGCCCTTCTCGATTGCCTTGTGCGCATAACGGTCATTGATAACATCGTGCAGGGCAATCCCGCCCCAACTGTGCACTGCGGCGTTCAAATCCTCACGCGCGCCGAGCGAGGTAATCGTAATCGGCACCTGCCATTTACCGCAGGTTGCGACATCCTGCTCCAGCCGGTTATTCGATTTATGCACGATCTGGTTAACCGCATAAGGCGCCGCCGGACGGTCGGGATGATCGCGATTATGCGCGGCGAGTTCTTCGGTAATCTGATGCAGCCATTCGTCCAGTTGTGCTTGCGGACGCGCGTTCAGCGCCGGAAACGAACCGACTACGCCGGCCTTGCACTGGGCAATTACAAGTTCCGGCCCGGAAACGATAAACAGGGGCGAACCGATAACCGGCAGGCGGAGTTTGTCGAAAATTGCCGGAAGAGTCATGCGTCGAATCCCTCATTAATTGCGTAGTTAAATGCCGGTTAGCCACAAGCGAAAGCGTGTGTCAAACCGGCTCCATGTGAGAAGCCGTTCCGTAGCGTCAGCCCGGTAAATGCGGCTGGCCCAAGGCCAAGTTTTGCCCATAGAGTAACAATCGGATTACGCGTTGCGGTAGAATAGACTAACATTTGGGTCATCCTGTTGATAGGCCGCAGCGAAGTCATATTCCGGCTCCGAAGGCTCAGCTTCTGGCATGATTTCTGCCCCCAGTTGCGCCACCGGCGCGGCGTCCGCCAACGCCACGGCCTCAACAGCCGCTCGCTCTTGTTCGGCTTGGGCGCGTTCGGCGTGGGTGCGCTCAGAAGGGGCGCGTTCGGCATGAGCACGTTCGGTAGGGGCGAGCTCGGCTTGCTGCAATGCGCTCGATGCTTCGCGGACCAGTGTTTCCGCCGCCAATTCGGCGCGTACTTCATTCGCCGCCTCGCCACCGAACCAGCGTTGGCGTGCCTCCTCTGCCGCATCGCGAAGCGGGCGCAGGTCCGCTGCCTGCGCCGTTAATTGTATGCGTTCCTCCTCGCCGGTTAACGAACGTTCGTAGCCATGGTCGCCGAACCGCTCTTCTTCCTCGCCGTCGAAATTGTCGGGCGGCGGGAAATCGGTTCGAAAATCGCCGACCTCGTCACAGAACCAGACCGACATTTTAGATGCGGCTGCTTCCGGCTCAACTTCTTCGTCATCCTCTTTGCCGAAACCCGCAGGATTCTGCGCAAGTTGATAGTTGTTCAACAATTCTTCGCGGGTCACGTTGACCATCGGTACCAGCCCGCCATCGCGTGTTTTCAGGAACAGCATTGCCTCGGCCCTGCCACCATCGCGTTCGATGAGGTCGAGAAAGCTTTCGAAATCCTGACTGACGATCAGTGCCATCGCAGTGTCGGCCGGTACATCGCTTTTACCGGTCGCCATTTTGTCGAGCCTGTGGAGCATCCCCATACTGAGCCGGTTGTCCGAGCGGATCCGCCGCACCTTGCCGGTATCGGGTTCGCGCTCGTAGATTTCCTCCTGTCCCGCCAGCGCGCGTTCGAGCAAATCGCCCTCCAGACGCTTGCGCGCCAGCAGGATCGCGGCATCCCATCCAAGTTTGAACACTGCACCCACCGCGCGGTTGCGGAAAGCGTGGGCGGCTTGGGCGGACATGGCCACCGATTTCGCTGTTTCCGATATGTTGCCGGTGGCTGCGAGTTGTTCGAGAAAGCGGCGCTGGTTGGTAGGGGACCAATGATAGTCAGGTGATTGGTGAATGGTCGTTGGCAGATAGGTCATGGAAGATGTCTCTCATATGGTTCAGTTACGAATCATATGATAACCGATATGGTTTTTTGTAGGACAGTGCTTTTTTTAATTTTGTTTTTAGGAAACCTTAAGCGGACGCTTTGGATGCTTTTCTTGCCGCTGCCGCCATCGCTTTTTTTATTACTGCCTTTGCATTTTTTGGAAGGTCGCCATCAATCGTGTCACGCTTCAGGACGTCTGTGGTTAAAATTATCCGCAAATCTTCATCTGTCGCGCGAACTCCTTCGAAAAGCTTTCGCAACTCTCGAC
>JAYUYR010000067.1:0-7251 GCA_043752405.1 Sphingomonas sp.
CGAGGCCGACCTGATCGTCCTCAACACCTGCCACATCCGCGAACGGGCCGTGCACCGGGTCTATTCGGAAATCGGCCGGCTGAAGCGCGACGACGGCACGCGACCGATGATCGCGGTGGCGGGATGCGTGGCGCAGGCCGAAGGCGCCGAAGTCAGCCGCCGCGCGCGCGAAGTCGATATTGTGGTGGGTCCGCAAGCCTATCACCGGCTGCCTCAGCTTGTGGCAAAGGCAGCGGCGGGGCAGCGTGCGGTCGATACCGACATGCCGGCCGAGACAAAGTTCGGGGCGCTGCCCGTGCGCGGGGCCCAGCGACCTTCGGCATTCCTGACAGTCCAGGAAGGGTGCGACAAATTCTGCACCTATTGCGTCGTGCCCTATACGCGCGGGGCCGAAGTGTCGCGCCCGTTCGATGCTATTATCGACGAAGCCAGGGCCCTGATTGCGGGCGGCGCGAAGGAGATCACGCTACTGGGGCAGAATGTGAATGCGTGGCGCGATGGGGGGCGCGGGTTGCACGACATTATTTCGGCGATCGATGCGCTGCCGGGGCTGCACCGCATCCGTTACACGACGAGCCACCCGAACGATATGCAGCAAGGCTTGATCGACGCCCACCGCAATGTCGAAAAGCTGATGCCCTATCTCCACCTGCCGGTGCAGTCGGGCAGCGATCCGCTATTGAAGGCAATGAACCGCAGTCATTCGCGCGACAGCTATCTGCGGTTACTCGACCGGGTGCGCAGCAGCCGACCGGACATTGCCCTGTCGGGCGATTTTATCGTTGGTTTCCCCGGTGAAAGCGATGCCGATTTTGACGCGACGCTCAGCATCATCGCCGAAGTCGGTTATGCGCAGGCGTACAGCTTTGCCTATTCGCCGCGGCCCGGCACGCCCGCCGCGACAATGGACGCGCAAATCCCCAAGGCGGTGATGGATGCGCGGCTACAGGCGTTGCAGGCCGCAATCAATGTGCAGCAGCAGGCGTTCAACGACGCCAGCGTGGGGACGCAGACACAGCTCCTGCTCGAACGGAGCGGCAAGCTGGCCGATCAGTTCATTGGCAAGTCGCCCTGGCTGCAATCGGTTCACGTTGTCGGCGATCAATTCGCGATCGGCGATGTCATCGATGTCGAACTGGTTGCAGCGGGACCAAATAGCCTGACCGGTCGACCACAAGCTACATAACCTGTCCCCAGACAATATTGTGAGCGACTTCGCTGCGTCACATGTCTGACGCGGTTTAGAAATTTATGGGTGCCATGAGCGCGTCGTAGCTTACCAAAGGGTTTACCATGTTGCTTAACCGTTTTTTCCTCGCCTCTGCGCTTGTTTTCGCCGCCGCTCCTGCAAGTGCGGCAACACTGCAAGTTATTTCCGGACCGACAGGACAGCGCGCCGTCACGCTCGAAGCTTTCGGCCCGGTCGGCCAGAGCTTTACCGCGTTCGACAGCGTAATCAGTTCAGTCGGCTTTCAGTTCCAGGCGCTCAATCCGACAGCCGCCAACACTGCGATCAACCTGACACTGCGCAGCGGCGCGTCGCTGACCGGCGCATCGCTGTTCTCGACCAGTTTTACGCTGCCGCTGTCGATCAATGGTCGCACCTCGACCTGGTTCGACGTGGCATTGCCCAACCTGGTCGTGACGACGGGGCAGGTTTACACGTTCGTCCTGGCAAACAGCGGCGGCAGTTTCCGCAATGCCGTCGTCCTCGGTCCCGAAATCAACATCAATACCGGCGCGATTCTTGGTGGTGACGCTTATACAGGCGGCACCGCGTTGTTCACGACGCAGCCGTACCAGAATTTCTGTCTAAACTCGGGCATCTGCGACCTTAACTTCCGCATCACGGCGACGTCGCCCGCAGGTGCGGTTCCTGAACCAACGACTTGGGCCATGCTGGTCAGCGGCTTTGGCCTGGCGGGTTTCGCGCTTCGCTCGGCAAAGCGCCGTTCGCCCGCCGCCGCTTGAACGCCACCACATCTTGCAAGGAATATTCGACATGACGATTCGTTCGGCACTTGTTGCCACCACATTTCTTTTTGTACCGTTCGCAGCGCAAGCTGCGGGCACGTCGCCCCTTTCGCCGTTTGTGCTGACGTCGGCGAGCTACACACAGAATTTCGATACGCTGGCGTCGACCGGGACGAGCAACATCCTTCCTGCCGGATTCCAGATTGCAGAGCTCGGCACTGGCGCCGCAGCGGACGGTTCCTATGCCGCAGGCACGGGCAGCTCCAACAGCAGCAACGCTTACAGCTTCGGGGCAACCGGCGCGACCGATCGCGCGTTGGGCAGCCTCGCCAGCGGCAGCGTCAGCCCGATTTATCTAGGAGGCATCTTTACTAATGGCCTGGCCGCGACGATCACGTCGCTACGTTTTGCGTTTACTGGCGAACAATGGCGCGCAGGCAGTTCGAGCGACGACAAGCTGGCGTTCGAATTCCTCGTCGGGGCGACATCCGTCGAGGCCGGGACGTGGACGCCGTTTACCGCACTCGATTTTGTACCGCTCGTTCTGTCGGGGGATGTTGCCCTAAACGGCAACGCCAACAGCGGGTCGATCAACGGGACACTGTCGGGGGGCTGACGATCGCGGCGGGATCGCGCCTCGGCTTCCGCTGGGTCGATTCGAACTCGAGTGGCAATGATCATGGGCTGGCGATCGACAATCTTTCGATCAATGCGACGGTCGCGACTGCTGGTGCAGTTCCCGAGCCGGGAACATGGGCGCTGGTGCTGGCCGGTTTCGGTATCGTGGGTTATTCGCTGCGCCGGTCGAGCCATCGTTCAGTGTCGATCACCTAGTTCCAAAAGGTGGCATCGTCGCGAACCGGCGGTGCCCCTTTTTCGCCGAGTTGCTGCTTGATTCCGCCGCCCCTTCTGCCATTGTTCGGGGGATGAAAAACTGGATGACCGTGCACCGCACAGAAACCGGCCTTTGTGGCTAAAAAGCAGATGAATGCTGTTGCGGGCGACCGCAGCCGCCTTGAAGTTGTTTTTGACAAGCCACAATTGCTGGGGCGGCTGTTCGGCGAGTTCGACCAGAATTTGGTCGCCATCGAAAACCGATTGGGCGTCTATATTGCGGCGCGCGGCAACAAGCTGCAGATCGAGGGTGAGGCATCAGCCACGGCGCGCGCGCGCGATGTGCTGACCGGACTGTATAACCGCATCGTGCAGGGGCAGGATATTGACGCAGGGGCCGTCGATGCGGTGATTGCGATGTCGTCCGAACCGACGCTCGACGGGATTATCCGGCATGATGTCGGCGAACCGCCGAGCGTGATGATCCGCACGCGCAAGAAAACGATCGTGCCGCGTTCGGCCATGCAGATCCGCTATATGGAGGCGCTGAACAAACACGATATCATCTTTGCACTGGGGCCGGCGGGGACGGGCAAGACCTATCTCGCGGTGGCGCAAGCGGTGGCACAACTGATCACCGGGTCAGTCGATAGGCTGATTCTCTCGCGGCCTGCCGTCGAGGCGGGGGAAAGATTGGGCTTCCTTCCCGGCGATATGAAGGAGAAGGTCGACCCCTATCTCCGTCCGATCTACGACGCACTTTATGACTGCCTGCCCGCCGAACAGGTCGAACGGCGGATTGCATCGGGCGAGATCGAGATTGCGCCGATTGCCTTCATGCGCGGGCGGACGTTGGCAGATTCGTTCATTATTCTGGACGAGGCGCAGAACACGAGCGCGGCCCAGATGAAGATGTTCCTGACCCGCTTTGGCCAGAACAGTCGCATGGTCGTATGCGGCGATCCGAACCAGACCGATCTTCCAGCCGGGCAGGTGTCAGGGTTGCACGATGCGGTCGGCAAGCTCGAAGGCGTCGAGGGCATAGGGATGGTGCGCTTTGGCGTGGGCGATGTCGTCCGCCATCCGGTCGTAGGCCGGATCGTGGCGGCGTATGAGGGTGGTAACTAGCTTATATTCACGCTCGCTAGTAACTTATCAGTAATGGAGGTCGATGTGGAAGTGTCAGTCGGCGACCGCTGGGACGCGTATTTTGAACAGTCAGTTCGCGACGGTCGCTACTGCCTTTTAAGTGATGCAAACCAGGAATGATTGACATTGCCCTGCTCTCGGAATTGCCTTGGCCTCCGTTCGAGTGGCAACCCCTTGCCGACCGCGCCGTCGCCGTGACTTTCGCTGCCACGCCCCATGCCGGCCTCTCCACCACGGTCGCGACTGTCGAGGTCTCGATCCGCCTGACATCCGATGACGAAGTCCACACTCTCAACCGCCAGTATCGCCAGCAGGACAAGCCGACCAACGTTCTGTCGTTTCCGATGGTCCAGCCCGACCTGATCGACGGCCTGAGCAATACCGATGACGGTGAAGTCCTCCTCGGTGACATCGTTCTTGCCCATGAAACATGTGCGCGTGAGGCGGCAGAACGCGGTGTGCCCGTCGAAGATCATGCCACACACCTCATTGTGCATGGGGTTTTGCATCTGCTAGGCTATGACCACATGACCGATGCCGATGCGGAAGCCATGGAATCGATTGAGCGCGATGTAATGGCGTCGCTCGGCTTGCATGACCCCTACCCGATACAGGATTGACGCTGCGATTATGAAAGAAGGCGATAGTCGAAGCCCAAGAGACTCAGGGGCGGGCTTGTTGGGCAACCTGCGCACGATGCTGTTTGGCGGGGCGAACGAGCCGAGCCTGCGCGACCAGATCGAGGAAGTGATCGCCGATCACGAGGACGAGCCCGGCCCCGACGCCGAAGGCGACCTGTCGCCAGTCGAGCGCCAGATGGTCCGCAACCTGCTGCACTTCGGCGAATGTACGGTCGACGATGTGGCAGTGCCACGCAGCGACATAATCGCGGTGCCCGAAACGATTGGGTTTTCCGAGCTTATCGCAGCGTTTGCCGACGCGGGGCACAGTCGCCTGCCTGTCTATCGCGACAGCCTCGATGTGGTCACGGGCATGGTCCACCTGAAGGACTTGTTCGCGATATTGGCGCAAAAGGAACCGCGCCCGGAGGGCATTGCGACGCTGATCCGCCAGCCGCTTTATGTGCCACAATCGATGGGCGTGCTTGACCTGCTTGCCGAAATGCGGCGGCAGCGGGTGCATCTGGCGATCGTCATCGATGAATATTCGGGGACCGAAGGCTTGGTCACTATCGAAGATCTGGTCGAGGAGATCGTCGGCGATATCGAAGACGAGCATGACGACGCCCCCGAAGCACTGCTGATCCCGCTCGATGACGGGATGTGGGAAGCCGATGCCCGCGCCGAACTCGACGATGTTGCCTCAGCGGTCGATCGTCGGCTGGCTGTGATCGACGAGGATGTCGACACCATCGGCGGGCTGGCCTTCATGCTTGCGGGCCATGTGCCACAGCCAGGTGAAACATTAACTCACGCCAGCGGTTGGCGAATTGAAATCATCGACGGTGATGCGCGACGTGCGACACGGGTGCGGCTGCATCCGCCGGTCGAGGCCCGGGTGGAGGCATAAGTGCGCGTTAAACTTCTGGTCCTCTTAGCAATCGTTGCCGCCATTGTCGGCGCGCTCTGGTTCGCATTCGGTCGCACCGATGTGGCGAAACTGTCTGTCGAAGCCGTCAGTGGCCCCAAACCGAAAATCACCGATCCGCGCAAGCAGACGATTCCGACGATCAAAATCGCAAAAGCGGTCGGTTGGCAAAACGGCGCAAAGCCGACAGCCGCGACGGGCCTGATGGTCAACGAATTTGCCGGCAGGCTCGATCATCCGCGCTGGCTTTATGAATTGCCCAATGGCGACGTGCTGGTTGCCGAGTCGAACTCGCCGCCGCGGCCGACCGGCGGAATTACCGATATTGTCATGGGATTCTTGATGAAGAAAGCCGGCGCGGGCGTGCCCTCGGCGAACCGGATCACGTTGCTTCGTGACAGCAACGGCGATGGGATTGCCGATCAACGCTCGGTGTTGCTGTCAGGACTGAATTCACCGTTCGGGATGGTGCTGGTCGGTAATCAATTGTTTGTGGGCAACCACAATGCGCTTGTCGCCTACCCATTCGCTGTCGGGCAAACCAAGATCACCGCCGCTCCGGAAACCATCGTCAAGCTGCCAGGCGGCGGCAATCATTGGACAAAGAATATCGTCGCGAGCCCCGACGGCGCGCTGATCTATGTTGCCGTCGGATCGGCTTCGAACATCGGCGAAAAGGGCATGGAAGCCGAAGACCACCGCGCCAACATTCTCGAAGTGTCGGTGAAGGCAAAGACGATGCGGATTTACGCCAGCGGTTTGCGAAATCCCGTCGGTATGGCGTGGGAACCGACAACCAAGGGATTGTGGACAGCCGTCAACGAACGCGACATGCTTGGCTCTGACCTTGCGCCCGATTACATGACGCGGGTCGAGTTCGGCGCATTCTATGGCTGGCCCTATACCTATTGGGGCGGGTACGAGGACCAACGGGTCGAGGCGCGGCCCGACTTGCTGCAATATACCAAACGGCCCGACTATGCGCTCGGTGCCCATACGGCATCGCTGGGTCTGACGTTCGGGTCGCTCGGTGATTTCCGCAATGGCATGTTTGTCGGCCAGCACGGGTCGTGGAACCGGGTGCCGGTATCGGGCTATAAAGTGGTCTTCGTGCCGTTCGGGAACAATGGTTATCCTAATGGACGCATGCAGGACGTGCTGACCGGGTTCCTCGACAAGGACGGCAAGGCGCAAGGGAGACCGGTGGGCGTGATCGTTGACAAGGCCGGTGCGTTGCTGGTCGCCGATGATGTCGGCAACAAGGTGTGGCGGGTGAGTGCGCGCTAAAGGTTAGCGCTGATCATTCCGCGTCAACGATACGGATGATACGCCACTCAAAAAGGCGCCACTGCATACCACGCCAAATCTTTAGCCACTTCGCTGCTAGGCGAATGAGGACACCCCCCCCGACAGCAGGCAAACCTTCGGCTTTGGCAAACCAAGCCGCTAACTCTGGAGCCTCATGCCTAAGCCGATCAAGAAATGTCGCGCGATAAGGGTCGGATAGCGAACCTGAATAGTGCAGAATTGAAGACTGGCCCATGTGCGGCGCGGCAATTTCACCTTCCAGCAATCCGGGGAAAATCATGTGGTGGTCTTGGTATCGCATATGACGCCAGCGAAGTTTGCTCCGAGTGATAACCCCATTCAGGATAATCTGATCGGCAGCAAAGAACGAACCGTCGGCTTGCGCAATTCTGCTTCGTAAAACCTTTGAGAAAGCGTCCGCGTAATTTGCCGCAAAAT
>JAYUYR010000068.1:0-7251 GCA_043752405.1 Sphingomonas sp.
GTGGTGGCCGCTGTGTTGGTTAGCCTTGCCGTGGCGCGGACGATCACGCCGATGATGGCGGCCTATTTCCTGAAATCGCATGGCCATGCCTCGCATGGCGAGGGCCGGTTCATGGACTTTTACATGAAAGTGCTGGCGTGGACGATGGACACGCGCCGCGTCGCCGAATTGCGCGGCACGACCCGCTGGTCGCGGATCTGGGCGCACCGCGCCGACCATCGCCTGTGGACAGTCGGGCTTGGTGGCCTGTCGTTTCTGGCAACAATCGGCGCATTCTGGGGCATTCCCATGACGTTCCAGCCCGACCGCAACAATGATTTCAGCCAGGTTCGTATCTTCCTGACGCCGGGCGCTACCTTGCAGCGGACCGAAGCGGTCGCCGATGGCGTTCGCGACATGCTGGCAGCGGCACCCGAAGTACAATCGGCCTTTTCGCGGATCAACGTCGGTAATGCGAACATCTTTCTGACGCTCAGGAAAGACCGCACGATGACCAGCGTCGAGTTCCAGCGCAGCTGGGCCGAGCGGTTGAACAAGATTCCCGACGCGCGTGTTTCGTTCCAATCGCAATCGGGTGGCGGCCCGGGCAGCACCGGACGTGACATTACGATCACGCTGGGCGGCAGCGATCCAGCCGTGCTCAACGCAACGGCCAACAAACTCGTCGAGGAAATGAAAACGCTGCCGCAACTCGTCGCGCCGCGCACCAATGCGGACATGCAGCGTCCCGAGATCATCATCAAGCCGCGCACACAGCTTGCCGCCGAATTGGGGGTGACCACGCAGGCACTCAGCCAGGCTATCCGCATCGCCACACTGGGCGAGATCGACCAGAACAGTGCCAAATTCTCGCTGACCGACCGCCAGATTCCGATCCGCGTCCAGCTGGGGCGGGAATCGCGGCAAACCCTGTCGACAATCGAAAACCTGCCGGTGCCGACGACCAGCGGCGGGTCGGTGCCGTTGAAGGTGGTCGCAGAGATCAGCTTCGGGTCTGGGCCGGTATCGATCCAGCGGACCAACCAGATCCGCCGCGTCACGCTTGGTGCCGATCTTGCTCCGGGCAAGGTCAGCGGGGACGCGATGCCCCTGATAGACGCGCTGCCGACGATGAAGAACCTTCCGCAGGGCGTCAGCAAGCTCAGTCTGGGCGAAGCCAAATGGCAGGCCGAACTGCTGTTCAGCTTTGTCGTCGCGGTGATTACCGGCATCCTGCTGGTCTTTGCGACGCTGGTCCTGCTCTACAAACGCGTCATGCCGCCCTTCGTCAACATGGGTTCGCTGTTGCTGGCACCGCTCGGCGGGGCGCTGGCGATCCGGCTGACGGGGGATGCGGTGTCGATGCCGGTGCTGATCGGGATGCTGCTGCTGCTCGGCATCGTGGCCAAAAACTCGATTCTGCTCGTCGATTTCGCGCTCGAGGAAATGAACAAGGGTGTGGCGAAATACACGGCGGTCATGGATGCCGGGCACAAGCGCGCACAGCCGATTGTCATGACGACATTTGCCATGGTCGCCGGCATGGTGCCGGTTGCGCTTTCTTTGTCGGGTGACGGCAGTTTCCGCGCACCAATGGGGGTGACCGTCATTGGCGGGTTAATCGTATCGACCGTGCTGACACTGGTGATCGTGCCCGCGACGTTCAGCTTGGCGGTCGGCATCGAACAGCGCGTCGGCCCGTGGCTGTCGCGCAAACTGACGAACGGCGGTGAAGGCGCGCCGGCGGCGCAACCGGCCGAGTGAACAAACCAACGTTCGCGATGTTTGCCTGACATGGCGCGCGCGACTCTGGCCCGATTGAACCCGCTTCAGGGTGGCGCCACGAGGATGCGGACCGTGGCGACGGGATTGCTCGTCCTTATGGCTGCAATCTATCTGACCGCGCGCATTTACGAGCCCGTCCATCCCGCTGTTGGCTTTATCCGCGCCTTTGCCGAAGCTGCCATGGTCGGTGGGCTTGCCGACTGGTTCGCCGTCACGGCACTGTTTCGCCATCCGCTGGGCATTCCCATTCCGCACACCGCGATCATTCCACGCAACAAGGACCGCATCGGCGATACGCTTGCGCTGTTCCTGCGCGATAATTTCCTTACGCCTGCGGTTGTGGCGCGGCGGATGCGCGGCGTCGATGTTGCGACCGCTGCCGGGCGGTTTCTGACCAGAGCCCCCGATCAGGGCGGGCGATTCAAGGCAGGGGCGTCGCGTCTGATCGCCAACCTGCTCGAATCGTTCGATCAGGAGCGGCTGGGCGGTATGATTAAATCGGCAATGGCCGCGCGCATCGGTCAGCTCGATCTGGCCCCGCTGCTGGGGCAGGCGCTGAGTGCTGCGATTGCCGAACAGCGCCATTTACCCCTGCTCGACGGGATTATTCGCTGGGCGGGCAAGACGCTGGCGCATAATGACCAGCTTGTCCGCGACATGGTGCACAAGCAGGCGGGCGGCATCCTGCGCTGGACCGGCCTCGACGAGCGCTTGTCGAACGCGATCATCGACGGGCTGCAGAAGATGCTCGACGACATGGCGACCGATCCTGATCATCCCCTGCGCGCCAAGGCCGAAGAAGGTTTGGCAACGCTCGCGCATGACCTTCAGCATGACCCAAAGATGCAGACCCGGGTGGCAAATCTGCGCGACGAGATTCTCGAAAACCCAGCGATGCGTAAATGGCTCGACGGCCTGTGGGAAAGTGGGCGCGCCGCGCTTTTGCGGTCGGCACGCGACCCCGATGCCGCGCTTGCCGGCAAATTCGGCGATGCGCTGCGCCAGCTCGGAGACACGCTGCAGAATGACGAGAAGCTGCGCACCACGATCAACCGCTTCGCCCGCCGCACCGCCGTGGGCGTCACAGCAGGATATGGCGACGGCATCGTCAAACTCGTGTCCGACACTGTGCGCGGCTGGGACGCGGAGACCATCACAGGGCGCGTTGAAAATGCGGTCGGCCGCGATCTGCAATTCATTCGCGTGAATGGAACGGTCGTGGGCGGACTTGTCGGGGTAGCCCTGCACGCAGTGGATGTTTGGCTTTAAGTCGGTTCGCCCAGCCGCCGTTCCCACGCCAGCGCATCCTTCACGATCCCGTCGAGGTCGGCGCGCTTTGGGGTCCAGTCGACGGTCGCCATGATTCGCGCATTGTCGGCGACCAGCGTATCCGGATCGCCAGCACGGCGCGGCTCGATGCGGCGGTCGAGCGTCATGTTGGTCACCCGATCGACCGCGTCGAGGACTTCGTTGACACTGAAGCCGCGCCCGTATCCGGCGTTCATGATGTAACTCGTCGCAGGGTCGGCGATCAGTTTTTCAAGCGCGGCGACATGCGCCTCGGCAAGGTCGCTGACGTGGATATAGTCGCGCACGCCGGTGCCGTCAGGCGTGGCATAGTCGGTGCCAAAAACGCTGACATGGCTGCGTTTGCCGGTTGCGGCTTCGGCGGCAATTTTGATCAGATGCGTTGCGCCTGCCGTCGATTGCCCCGCCCGCCCGGCCGGGTCTGCCCCTGCCACATTGAAATAGCGAAGGGCGGCGTAATTCATCGGATGGACCGCAGCCGTGTCGCGCAGCATCGCTTCGGTCATAAGCTTCGACATGCCATAGGGATTGATCGGCGTAGTCGGACTGTCCTCGCGCACAGGAATGACTTCCGGCACACCATAGACGGCGGCAGTCGAGGAAAAGATGAAATGCGGAACCGCCGCCGCCACGGCTGCTGCGATCAAGGCCCGGCTGCGCACGGTGTTGTTGAGATAATAGCCAAGCGGGTCGGTGACTGATTCGGGCACAACGATCGAACCGGCAAAATGCACGATGGCGCGAATGCCGTGCGCAGAAATGGTGTCGGCGACGAGCGCGGCATCGTCGACATTGCCCTCAACAAAGGGCACGTCGGCAGGCACCGCCGAGCGGAACCCGGTCGTCAGATTGTCGATAACCACGACCGGCCAGCCCGCGTCGCGAAACGCCAGCACGGCATGGCTGCCGATGTAACCGGCACCGCCCGTGATCAGAACTGGAAGAGTCATTTGCTCGAAGCTCCCGAATGCGCGGCAAACCATGATCGCATAAAGCGCGCCTATGGCCGCTTTGTGACGGTGCTGTCGAGCCATTTAGCGGCGGCTTCGGGTGACATTTTCTGGCCGTCAACCATCAAGTTGGCGCGGCGCATATCCTCAACACGCACCCGACCGATCAACATTTTCAGGGTCGCCACGAGCCGCGCATCACCCGCCGCCTTAGGCCCGATCAGCAACAGAGCGTCATAACCGGGGATCACCCCTTTCGGATCGGACAACACCGTCAACCCGTCCGCCGCGATGCGCCCGTCAGACGAAAACGCCGAGATCACGTCGGCGTCGCCCGATTTCAGCGCTTCGTACATAAAGGTCGGGCTGAACGCGCGGGTCTTCGCGAAGTTGAGGCCATAGCCCTTGCGGATCGACGCCCATTCGGGCCGGTCGAGAAATTCGAGGTCGCCCCCCAGCGTCAACGACGGCGCAACACGGGCAAGATCATCGAGACTTGCGACGCCCCGCGCCTTTGCCACGCGGCCCTGCATCGCCAGCGCATAGGCATTTTCGAAGCCCAGCGCGCCGAGTGTCGTCACCTGTCGCTGCGCCTGCGTCCACTTCGCGATTGCCGCATTCATGGCAGCGCGCGGCGGGACATCGGCGCGCTTCATTTTGTTGGTCCACAACGTCCCCGAATAATCGACATAGACGTCGACGTCATTGGCACTCAATGCCGAGAACACCACTGCCGAGCCGAGGTTTTCTTTATACCGAACGCGGTATCCCTTCGCTTCGAGCCGCCGCCCGATGACGCGCGCGAGGATATATTGCTCGGAAAAGCTTTTGGCACCGATGGTGACCGTCGGCGACGCTTTCGATTGGCCGAGGACGATCGCGGCAGGGAGCAGAACAGCGGCCGCCAGCGGAATCGCCCATAGCCAGCGCCGCCGCGTCTCGATGCCCTGCGTTGCCATTGCCAGCAGGCCATCGACCGTGAGCGCCAATCCCGCCGCTGTCAGGCAACCGGTTAGCACCAGTACCCAATTCTGCGTTTGGAGCCCCGAAAAGATGATGTCGCCCAGGCTCGGCTGACCCACCGTCGTCGACAGCGTTGCCGCGCCGATCGTCCACACCGCCGCTGTCCGCACGCCACCCATCACCGCGGTTAGCGCCAGTGGTCCCTCGACGATGTGCAGCTTTTGCCAACGGGTCAAGCCGATGCCGTCGGCGGCTTCAATTACGGCGGGGTCGATGCCGTTCAGGCCGATCACGGTGTTCCGCAAAATCGGCAGCAACGCATAAAGCGCCAGCGCCAGCAGCGACGGGAGAAACCCGAGCGCCTGAAACGAAAGCGCCAGCAACAGCGGATAGAATAGTGCGAGCAACGCCAGCGAGGGGATCGTCTGGATAATACTCGCAAAGCCCAGTGCCACCCGCCCGAACCTGGGGTGCCGCGCGGCGAACACGCCCAATGGCAATGCAATCACCGCCCCGAGCAGCATCGCCGACGCCGCGAGCACAATATGCGACGCGAGCAACGGCGGCACACGGTCGAAGGCATCAGCCCAGCTCACGTCCCCAACCCCGCCAATCGTACCGCCTGATTGCGCGGGATTGCCACCAGCGCCTGCGCGACATTGCCGCCCGCGCCACCCAGCAATGCAACCGGCGTTTCGTCCGCCATGATACGCCCGTCGGATAGCACAACCACCCGGTCGGCGAGCAGCAGCGCTTCGGCCATGTCGTGGGTGACCATGATGCTCGTCAGGCCCAACCGGTCATGCAGCGCCCGGTAACTCCGTCCCAGTGCGTCGCGGGTCACAGGGTCGAGCGCGCCGAACGGTTCGTCCATCAGCATCAGCCCCGGTGCGCGGGCGAGCGCGCGGGCGAACCCCACCCGCTGCCGTTGTCCGCCCGACAGGGTTTCGGGATAGCGGTGCGCAAAATCCTGTGGCAGGTCGACGAGATCGAGTAGTTCAGCGACGCGGTCGCCTGCGCTTTCCCCGGCGATTCTGAGCGGCATCGCTATGTTGGCTGCCACGTCGAGGTGGGGGAACAGGCCGACGCCCTGAATGACATAGCCAATGCGGCGGCGCAGGCTGTGCGACTCGATGCTCGTCACATCCTCGCCGTTGAGGCGCACGGTGCCACTGTCGGGCACGACCAGCCGGTTGATCGATTTGAGCAGCGTTGATTTGCCCGATCCCGACGCCCCGACCAGCGCGACAAACGCGCCGCCGTGCACCAAAAGCGTAACGTCGCGGATGCCGCCGCTGCCGGGATAGGTCTTGCTGACACCCTCAAGCGCGACCGCAGGGCCGTGATTTGTCTTGCCTTCGCTCACATTAGCGGTTGTGACGGGCGAACGGGACGGGGTCAAAGGATACGGTATGCGCAAGGCAATCTTCATCACCGGCGGCGGATCGGGCATCGGGCAGGCAACCGCCGTGTTCTTCGCCAACAAGGGCTGGTTCGTCGGCCTCGCCGATGTCAACGCGCGTGGGCTGGCCGAAACCGCCGCGATGCTTCCCGAAGGCGCGTCTTCGCAACACATCATGGATGTGCGCGACCGCGTGACATGGGACACGGCACTTGCCGACTTCGCGAGGCAAAGCGGCGGTCGGCTCGACATCCTGTTCAACAACGCCGGGATCGGCACCGGCGGGCCGCTCGAGATCATGACGCCCGATGCTATCGAGCGCGTCCTCGACATCAATCTGAAAGGGGTGTTCTGGGGCGCGCAGGCGGGCTTCCCTTATTTGAAAGCAACCCCCGGATCGGCATTGGTCAGCACCTCGTCGGCGGCGGGGCTTTATGCCGGTGCGGGCATGTCGGCTTATTCGGCAACCAAGTTCGGTGTTCGGGCGATGACCGAATCGCTCGATCGCGAATGGGCCGAAGCGGGCGTAAAAGCGCGGACGATCATGCCGAGTTTCATCGACACGCCGCTGCTCGATGCCGTTAGTGCGGGATCTAACGAAGCGATCCGCGATACGGTGCGCAGTGCGGGGCTCGAGTTCACGCCGGTCGAACAAGTCGCACAGGCCGTGTGGGAAGCGGCGCACGGCAAACGGGTTCATACTGTCATCGGCAAGACCGCCAAACGCCTGAAGATGGCGACGACATGGGCGCCGTGGCTGCTGCCCAAAACCATCGGCCGGCGGGACTAGGGCGATGAGCGTCGCCTTCCGCCGCGAGAGCGACGAGGAACATCTCGAGCCCAAGTTCGAACTGCCGCTGCCGC
>JAYUYR010000069.1:0-2800 GCA_043752405.1 Sphingomonas sp.
GTAGTGTCGTGCCTTCAACCTGGCCAGCGTCACCCGCGATTTCAAGGGTAGCGCGTCGCCAGATTTCCCGCCCCTCATCCTTGAACAGAAATAGAACAAATGCGACGCCAAAAATGCAAACCCACGCCAGCGCCATTTTGAGTGTCTTGCCCAGGGGCAGCTGCCGCGCCGCAAGACTCGACACGACGAGCGCCAGCGCGGCGATGCCCCAGATGAAGGAAATGCCATCTTCCATCAGGCCGTCTTGCTGAACAATTTTCGGAAGTTGTCGGATGTGTATTGCGCGAGCTGCTCAACCGGTTCGGCCCGCAGCGTAGCGAGAAAGCGCGCGGTGTCCGCGACAAAAGCCGGCTCGCAAGGTCGCCCGCGATGCGGCACCGGCGCGAGGAACGGTGAATCGGTTTCAATCAGCAGTCTGTCCTGTGGAATTAACGAAGCTGTGGCATGCAAGTCTTTGGCATTTTTGAATGTTACAATTCCGGAAATCGAGATGTAGAGGCCAAGATCGAGCGCAATCCGCGCAAAATCGTCGCTCGCGGTGAAACAGTGGATAACACCGGTGTAGGCGCCCTTTTCCATTTCTTCGGACAGGATCGCTGCCGTATCCTCTTCGGCATCGCGAGTGTGGACGATCAGCGGCAAACCGGTGTCGCGCGCCGCGGCGATGTGGCTGCGGAAGCTCGTGCGTTGCCGGTCGCGGTCGCTGTGGTCGTAATAATAATCAAGGCCGGTTTCGCCGATAGCGACAATGCGCGGATGTTGCGCGCGTTCAACCAGCTTGGCGGTGTCGACTTGCGGGTGCGCGTCGGCCTCATGCGGATGAATGCCGACCGAGGCCCAAACGTCCATGTTGCGCTCGGCCACACCAACGACGTCATCCCACTCACTCTCACGCGTCGAAATGTTGAGCATCGTGGAAACACCAGCGAACCGCGCTCGTTCGAGCACCGCGCCCTGATCCTCGACCAACCCCTTGTAATTGAGGTGACAATGCGAATCGACGAACATCAGGCGGGAAGTTCGAGGCGGGGGAAGACGCCGGAAGGGGGCGGCAGGGAAACATTCGGCTCAAGAATTAGGTAGCGTTCGTTGCGATCACGAGGAGCCTCTCGACCCAACAGGAATAGCATTTTTGTGCAACCTTCGGGTATCGCCCAATAGGCCATAATCGCCAATCGACGAAGTGCCTCCGCCGTGTAGTAAAGAACGGCATCAGCCCGCGCCGGATCAGTCTTCCGAAGGCTCCATGGCGCTTGATCGGCAAAATATTGGTTCGTCGCTGTCATCCCCACCCAGATAGTTTGCAAAGCACCCGCGAGATCGAGACTTCTTTCAAACTGGGTATCAGCGGTTGCGGCAAGGAGTTCGATCTCGTCGATCAGAGCTTTATCGCGATCTTCAGATGATGTGGGGTTCGGAACTCGTCCATCACAAGCCTTCGCAATAATAGACAGACAGCGCTGCCCAAGATTTCCAAAATTGTTGGCCAAATCAGCATTGCACCTCGTTACAATGGCTTCCTGGCTATAGCTGCCATCATTTCCAAAGCTGACTTCGCGCAAAAGGAAGTAACGCAGGGCATCGACGCCGAACGTGTCTGCCAACTCGATCGGATCCACAACATTGCCGAGCGACTTCGACATTTTCTCACCGCCACGCGCGAGAACGAAGCCGTGACCAAACACCTGTTTGGGCAAGGGCAAACCTGCCGACATCAGGAATGCGGGCCAATAGACCGTATGGAAGCGGACGATGTCCTTGCCGATGAGGTGCAAGCTCGCAGGCCAGAATTTCGCCATATTTTCGGTGGCGTCGGGATAGCCGAGACCGGTCAGGTAATTAGTCAGCGCATCGACCCAGACATACATGACATGATCAGGCGAACCCGGCACTTTAACGCCCCAGTCAAAGCTGGTGCGTGATATGCTCAAGTCGCGCAAACCACCTTCGACAAAGCGGATAACTTCGTTGCGACGGCTGTCAGGGCGGACGGCATCGGGTTGTTTTTCATAGAGTTCAAGCAATGGTCTCTCATACTTCGAGAGCTTGAAAAACCAGCTTTCTTCAACCGTCCATTCAACGGGTGTCCCTTGGGGAGAGAGGCGTACACCCCCCTCCCCGTCGATCAGTTCCTTTTCCTCGTAATACGCCTCGTCGCGAACCGAATACCAGCCTTCGTAGCGGTCGAGATACAGATCGGACTCGCCGTTTTCATCGGGGCCTTTCATGGCTTCCCATATTGCAACACTCGCACGGTGGTGCGCGGGATCGGTGGTGCGCTGAAAATGATCATAGCTGATGTTGAGTTTGTCGCACATCGCCTGAAACTGGTCGGACATCTCGTTGGCGAGCGTGCCGACATCAACACTCTTTTCGCGCGCAGTCTGGACCATTTTCAGGCCATGTTCGTCAGTGCCCGTCTGAAACCGGACATCGCGGCCCGACAATCTGTGAAAACGCGCAATCGCGTCGGCAGCAATCGCCTCATAAGCATGGCCGATATGCGGCTTTCCGTTCGGATAGCTGATCGCGGTGGTTATGTAATAAGGTTCGGCGTTAGGTGTCTCTGGCATTGGTCAGGCTTTAACGGTCTCGCGCGAAGCGGCAAGGCTCGCGACGTGCCCTGCCATTTCGAACACAACCGTTTCAGCGACCAGCGATTGGGGAATGGCGATCTGAGACAGCGCCCGTGCCTTGCTCCATGCGGTCAGCGCCGCATCGAGCATCGCCCCGTCCGCCCGCCTTGCCTGTTCGGCAATAAAGGCTGGCGCACGGCCAAGAAACGCCTCGTATCGCGGCA
>JAYUYR010000070.1:0-2799 GCA_043752405.1 Sphingomonas sp.
AGCGCAGGCATCGTCGTGCTCGATCACAACGAAGTCGAAGGCGAGGCCGCGGCGTGGCTCGAACGCCATTTCCGTGACCAGATTTTCCCGGTGCTGACGCCGCAAGCGCTCGACCCTGCGCACCCGTTTCCGTTCATTCCGAATCAGGGGCTGAGCATCATTTTTGATCTGAAGCGGATTGCCGATGGCGAACCGATTCGCGAGCTGGTCATGATTCCACCTACGGTGCCGCGCTTCGTTCGCCTGCCCGGTAGCACCGCGCAATTTATCGCGCTCGAAACGATCCTCCGGCGCTTCACAGGCATTCTGTTTCCCGGTTATGACGTCGTCGCTGCTGGAGCATTCCGGATCATACGCGACAGCGATATCGAGCTTGAGGAAGAAGCCGAAGACCTTGTTCGCTATTTCCGCACAGCTATCAAGCGGCGTCGGCGCGGGCGCGTCATCCGCCTCGAACTCGAAACCGGCATTGCCCCCGAACTAGAGGCCGCAATCAAGGACGAGCTTGGCGGAGCGGACGCGATTATCACCGAAACCGCGGGGTTTCTTGGCATTGGCGCGCTCGAAGCCCTGGTCGAAGAAGAGCGGCCCGACCTGAAGTTCCCGCCCTATGTCCCGCGCTTTCCCGAACGCATCCGCGAACATGGCGGCGACTGCTTTGCCGCCATCCGCGCCAAGGACATTGTGGTTCACCACCCTTACGAGACGTTTGACGTCGTACTGTCCTTCCTGCGTCAGGCAGCCGCTGATCCCGAAGTCGTCGCAATAAAACAGACATTATATCGTGCTGGCAAGCAGTCTGCCGTCATCCGCGCTCTGTGTGATGCCGCCGAAGCCGGCAAGTCGGTTACAGCTGTTGTCGAACTTAAGGCGCGCTTCGACGAAGAACAAAATCTCCTCTGGGCCTCGCAGCTCGAACGGTCGGGTGTGCAGGTCGTCTACGGTTTCATCGACTGGAAAACCCATGCCAAAGTGTCGATGGTCGTCCGGCGAGAGGCCGAGGGGTATCGCAGCTACTGCCATTTCGGCACCGGGAATTATCACCCGATAACAGCACGGATTTACACCGATCTCAGCTTTTTCACTGCCGACCCGCGCCTCAGCCGTGATGCGGCACAAATGTTTAATTACATCACCGGTTATGTCGAACCTGCCGATCTCGAGCTACTGACACTCAGCCCAAAGAGCCTGCGATCGACACTCGCCGATCTTATCGATGCCGAGATTGCCTATGCACGCGACGGCAAGAAAGCGGGCATTTGGGCGAAGATGAACTCGCTTGTCGACCCTGCGATCATCGACAAACTTTACGAAGCCAGCGCGGCGGGCGTTCCCATTGATCTGGTCATCCGTGGCATTTGCTGCTTGCGTCCCGGTGTGCCTGGCTTGTCGGACACGATCCGCGTGAAATCGGTCGTCGGGCGCTTTCTGGAGCATAGCCGCATCTGGGCTTTTGGTGCTGGCAAGGCGCTGCCCAATGACGGGGCCAAAGTCTATATTTCATCGGCCGACTGGATGCCGCGAAACTTTGACCGGCGCGTGGAATATATGCTGCCGATCCTGAATGCGACGGTTCATGACCAGATTCTCGACCAGGTGATGGTTGCAAATCTGATCGACACCGAACAAAGTTGGGAATTACAAGCCGATGGTTCGTATGTCCGTCAAGAAACCGTTGGCAAGCCATTTAATTTGCATCGTTATTTCATGACAAATCCATCGCTCTCGGGTCGTGGGGCCGCGTTGGAATCTAGCGGGTCGGTGCCCACGCTCAGCCTCGGGCGACGCTGAGTGAAAACGACACAGTTGACGGCAATTATCGACATCGGATCAAACTCGGTCCGTCTTGTCGTTTACGACGGTCCACGCCGCGCGCCCGCGATTGTCTTCAACGAGAAAATAACTGCCGGTCTGGGCGGAAGCCTTGAAAAGGGCGGTGCGCTCGATCCCAAAGCCGTTGAAGTGGCCCTGCGCGGGTTGGCACGGTTTCGTTCAGTGACCGATGCAATGGGCGTCGCGACACTCCGTACTGTCGCCACTGCGGCGGTTCGCGATGCCAGTGATGGGGCCGTTTTTATTGCTGCGGCGGCGAAGCTTGGGATCGATATTGACCTGCTTAGCGGTGAAGAGGAAGCGCGGGCGGCGGGGCAGGGCGTTTTATCGGCTATCCCCGGTGCCGACGGTATCGTCGGCGACCTTGGCGGGGGGAGTCTCGAGCTTGTCTGTGTCAAAAACGGCGTTGTCCTTGACCGGATTTCGCTGCCGCTCGGCGTGTTGCGCTTGCCTGCAATCCGGACAAAGGGGCGCGGTGCGCTCGATACCCACGTCCGAAAGCTGCTCGCCAAGACGGGGTGGAAGGATGTCGAGCGCGACCTGCCCTTTTATCTTGTCGGCGGGTCGTGGCGGGCACTTGCGCGACTGCACATGCATCTTACCGATTATCCGCTGCCGATTTTGCATCATTATGCCATGCCGCCGCAAGCCGCCGTCCGATTGGTTCGTGCGGTTTCGCGGATCGACCGCAAGACTTTGAAAGCCATCGAGGCCCTGTCGAGCACCCGCATCCCCGCGCTTGGCGATGCGGCGGCATTGCTGGCGACACTGGCACGGCAATTAGGATCGTCGTCATTCGTCGTTTCGGCATTCGGCCTGCGCGAGGGGTTGCTCTATGCCCGACTTACCGAGGATCAACGTGGCGAAGACCCGCTGATTGCCGCCACCCGCGCCGCCGGCGCGCGTCAGGGGCGTTTCGACGAGCATGGCAACGTGCTTGCCCACTGGATCGAACCGCTGTTTGCC
>JAYUYR010000071.1:0-2789 GCA_043752405.1 Sphingomonas sp.
TCGGCGGTTACCGACAGATAGTGCGCGGCCATCAAAGGCAGCCAGACGCGGTCGTCGGCAAAGCGCGTCCGCACGCCGTTTCCGGTCTGCGGAAGCCACCAATGCTGCACGTCACCTTCGACGAACTGGCGACCCGCAGCCCGAAGCAGGTGAGCCCGCGCAAGGCCAGGCCGCGCTGTCAACAGCGCCGCGACGTCCTGCAATTGATCGCGGAAGCCATAGGCGCCACTCGCCTGATAGAATGCGGCGCGCGCCCAGATCCGGCAGGTGAGCGTTTGGTATAATAGCCAGCCGTTTATCATGATATCGAATGAGCGATCGGGGGTTTTGATCTGCACGACGCCTAGCACCGACGCCCATTCCCGCTTGACGTCCTCTAGAACCATTTCGAGATCGGCGGTGCGGTAGCGGTCGATCAGCATGCGTGCAGCCTCGACGTTGTCGGTCTCGCCGAGCAGGCAAACGATCTCGATTGATTCCTCGGCCGCGAGCTCGATCTGACACTGCAGCGCGCCGCAGGGGTCAAAGCCTGCCCCTACACGATTGGAGAACGGTGCCCGTTCAGCCAGCGCCTCCGGGTCCCCCAACTCTCCATTGCGGCCGATGAACTCGCGCCGGTCTCCCGTCCAGCTGGTTTGGCGACCGCCAAGATCAAAGAAGGCTACACGGTCGGCAAAAGCTGGATACCAGCGATTAGTCGCCAACATTGCACCCGTCTCAGGATCAATTGCCGTCACGGTGAACGGCGCCGCCGCCGCGCGTGATGGGCCCAGCACCCAGGCTACGTAAGCGGCAACCGTCAGCCGCCGGGGGCGCCCCGAGGTGTTGCGGATCGTAAGTCGGGAAATCTTGACGGGATCGACAAGCGGTACGTATTCGAGAAGCTCAAGTTCGAGTCCCGACACGTTATGCACGAAATGGCTGTAGCCCCAGCCATGGCGCGCGATGTACGTGCCGGACGGATGGCGGATCGGCGCGGCGGTAGGGCTCATCAAAGCGCCGCTATCGTCGTCACGAATGTAGAAGGCATGACCGGCAGGATCCTGCACCGGATCGTTGGACCATGGCGTCAATTGGTTTTCGCGACTGTTGGCCGCCCAAGTGAAGCCTGCGCCGTCCGCCGAAACTTGAAAACCGAAGCCGGCATTGGCGATGACGTTGATCCAAGGAACCGGTGTAGTTTGTCCAGGACCGAGCGTTATAACATACTCACGGCCACCATCTGCGAAACCGCCCAAACCGTTGAAGAATTCGAGGTCGGACGGGCGCGCTGCGGCTGTTGCGGTAACGGCATCCTGGCCGCGATGACGCGACAGGCGACGAGGCAAGGGCGGTTCGCGCCGCGCGTCGAGCTGGCCGGCCAGGCGGCCGTTGTGAGCATCGAGGACAACGCGAGCGACCGATAGCAGCAACGCCCGCGTCGCGACGGGAATCAGATCAGCGCGCAGCACGTAGACCGCGCCTGCGGCCCGCTCACCGAACTGCGCGCGCGATTGGCTGGCGCGGACGAGATCCTCAAGGGCGCTCTGCAGGTCCTGAATATATGACGTGCCCCGCTCATTTATGATGACCAGATCAAAGGCAAGGCGCTTCATCCGCCAGTAATCGGTCGCTTGCACAAGGTCGCGGGCGACCCCGAGATGCTCAATGTCGGCGATCCGCAGCAGAACGATCGGCAAGTCCCCGGAAATCCCCAGAGACCACAACCCCGATTGCATGCCGGCCCCCGCTGCGATCGCTTCGGATGCTGGACGCAGTCCCGGCGACATGAAAATCATGCGACCGGCAAGGCGCTGAAACTGGCTAGCATCGCCCGCGCTCAGGCGCAGATGATGCAACTGGACTTGAGCCTGCGTCCAAGCAAGCGTTGTAGCGCGCTGGAAGTCGGTCACCGTGCGATGCTTGTCGATCAGGTCGAGCACCGCCTGTCGGCTCGCTTCGATCATCGTCCAGAAGGTGACGTGCGCAGTCGCGCCTGGTGCGATTAGCACGCGCGTGCGCAGCGCGAACACCGGATCGAGCACGGTGCCGACCGACCCAGACAGCGTGCGACCATCGACGACAGCGCGTGGTCGGCGCGCACTGCCGCCGCGTCCAAGGAATTGCGTGCGGTCGGTTTCGAATTCCACGCTGCCGAGGGCAGTGCCGTCGATAACGACCAGATGCGCCGCCCAGATATCGGCGTCAGCTGGATCGCGGCGCCGACGATGCCCGAGCAGCGCGCCACTCTCAGCGAGCTGCTCGGTTTCTACAAACAACTTGGAAAATACCGGATGCGCGACGTCCGTGGCCTGCGGTGCTATGGCAAGTTCGGCATATGAGGTTATTTCAATGACCCGCGCCTGCGTCCCGGCGTTCGCAACGCTGATCCGGCGAGCTTCTGCGTCGTCTTCGGCAGACACCAGCACTGTCATCGAAGTGGTCAGGTCGCCGTCACGTCGCACGAAACTAGCGCTGTGTTCGTTGAACGTGACATCGTAATTGTCAGGCTCGCGACCCGAAGGCTGGTAGCCTGCCGACCAAACACTGCCACTGTCGCAGTCTCGCAGAAATATATATGATCCCCAATCGTCGCACGTTGCATCCTCGCGCCAGC
The DNA here is from genome assembly GCA_043752405.1 of Sphingomonas sp. Classification (GTDB taxonomy): domain Bacteria; phylum Pseudomonadota; class Alphaproteobacteria; order Sphingomonadales; family Sphingomonadaceae; genus Sphingomonas_O. Next base: position 2,597 of record JAYUYR010000071.1, read on the forward strand.
GAGTCACCGCGAGGTCGCGCCAGCGGCTGAAGCCCGAACCGGCCGCCGTCAGCATAACCGTGTAGCGGCCATTTGAGAGCAAGTGCGTTGCCGGAGCTGACGTATCAGGTCGGGCAAAGTGACGTCCGGCCGGCGGCTCGAATTCCTTGACCTGGTCGGCTGATCTGCCTGCCTCAGCAACCGACGGAAAAGT
>JAYUYR010000072.1:0-2785 GCA_043752405.1 Sphingomonas sp.
CGTTCAAATTTGCGATGCAGTCTTTGGGGAAGACAGCGGGTTGAGCTGATCGAGGATGGCGTCGAACGCATGACCGACCGGAAAACCGGCGTCGATCCAGGCGTTTTCGATGGTGATCAATGTCTGCGCCACGATGGGGCCGGGTGCCAGGCCGCGCGCGATAAGGGTACCGCCGGTGATCGGGAAGGCTGGGCGGTGCCAGTGATCGAGCGCGGTGGCGTCGGCACTGGCAAGGAGCAACCGGTCGCGCGCGCTTTCGGTACCGAGGCGATAAGCCAGCGCGGCAACGGTCTTGTAAGCTATGGTCCAGCCGCACGCCGTTACCAACCTTTTGCTTTGCGCTTTCGACAGTTTGAGGCGGGTAGCGATGTCCTTGGCCACGGCGGGGTTGGGACCGACCAGCGCGGCGAAACGGCGGATCGGGTCGCCAGTGGAGCCTTCGCGGTTGACCAGCATCTCCAGAGCGTCGGCAGCGACAATCTCAGGCAATATCGGCTTCAAAATGTCACGGGCAAGAATAAGGCGGATAGCCGCGACAGGCGTGGGGTAGGATAATAGCTTGAGTAGTTCACTGGCGATGCGTTCGCGCGAGAGTGCCATCAGGTCGTTGGCGCGCGCGGCGCAGGCGTCATAGGCCGCAGCATCGGGATCGCCGGTGCCGAAGCGTGCGAAGAAACGGAAGAAGCGAAGGATGCGTAAGTGATCCTCGGCGATGCGTTGCAGCGGGTCGCCGATGAAACGAACACGACCGGCGTCAAGGTCCGCGCAACCGCCGAAATAATCAAAGACCTCGCCTGTGTCCGGATTGGCCGACAGGGCGTTGATCGTGAAATCGCGTCGCGCGGCGTCTTCGCGCCAGTCATCGGTAAAGGCGACGGTAGCTCGCCTGCCGTCAGTGCTGACGTCGCGGCGAAGCGTGGTGATTTCGACCGCGCCAGTTTTGGTGACGGCAGTAACTGTGCCGTGCGCGATTCCGGTGGGGGCCGATTTGATGCCCGCTGCCTTTAGGTGCACGATCACCTGGTCGGGGGTCAGGCGGGTTGCCATATCAACGTCGCTGACGGGCTGGCCGCGCAGGCTGTCACGGACCACCCCGCCGATCAGCCGCGTCATCTCGCCGCCGCCGAGCGCCGCGACCAAGCCGTCAAGCAGCGGGAGCCTCATCATTTCAGTCGCGCCGACAGGTTCGCAAGCATCGCCGCCGTCGCCCCCCAGATGCGTCGTTCACCCCACATGATCTCGAAATAGCGGCGTTCGATGCCTTCGACCATCACTGTCCGTTCAAAACGGTTGGCGGGGTCGAAGATGAAGTTCAACGGGACTTCGAAGACGGCCACCACTTCGCGGACGTGCGGGACCAGCGGCAGGTCGGGGGGGACGACCGCAAGGACAGGCGTGATGTCGAAACCGGTGATTGTGCGATAGGGGTTCAGCGCTTCGATAACGTGGACATGCGCGCGGGGGAGCGCGATCTCTTCCTCTGCTTCGCGCAATGCCGCATCGATGGCGTCGGTATCTTCGGGGTCGATGCGACCGCCGGGGAAGGCGACCTGGCCGGGGTGGCGGCGCATGGTTTTGGGGCGCTGGGTCAGGATCAGGCCGGGCTCGGTACGGTCAGTGAGCGCGATTAGGACAGCGGCAGGGATTGCTGTTCCGACCGGGGATTCGCGCATGTCACTGACATAGGGAATCGGATGATCTGCGGATACTGCCAGACTGTTGCGCAACCGGTCCGCCAGCGTCATGCAGCCGCCATCGCAAAGAAGACGCCGTCGCTCCACAGGCCGGTCGGGTCACTGCCTTCGTCGAGCGCGAGATTGGCGAGTTCATAAAAAACCGGGCGCGCGAGCTTTGCTTCCATGCCGCCGCGGACGTGGAGATAGGGCGTGTCGGTGAAGCGTAGCGCGTGGTCGGCGCCCGCGACGATCAGGTCGCCAGTGTTGAGGCGGAAGGCGAGTTTACGGGCGCGGCCCGTCCCTTCGCTTTTGACTTCGACCGCGATGAAGGGCGCGTCTTCGACAATGATGTCGAGTTTCTCGCCGGGGGTGACGAGGACATACGAGCCATCGGCTTCGCGGCGGAGGATGGACGAGAACAGGCGGACCATCGCTTCGCGCCCGATGGGCGAACCCTGGTGAAACCAGGTGCCGTCGCTGGCGATGCGCATGTCGCTGTCGCCGCAATGCGTGGGGTGCCACTGATTGACGGGCGGCAAGCGCTGTTCGGCCAGCGCCTTTGCGACGTCGGCGAGCGACATTGTCGCAAGATCGGGGGCAGGGGCCATGGGCATGTATCTTCCTAACCCGTTTCCCCTGAGTTTGTCGAAGATTGTCCTTCTAAACGTCGATGGCCGAAGAAAAGGACAGGACTTCGCCAGGCTCAGTCCGAACGGTTTGTGGCAGAGGCCGTGGCCCCAACGCCCCGGAAGTCGGCAACCCGTCGGTGTTGCGCGCCAGCAAGCGGTGGCGTTCGACGGGGCCGGGGGCGTCCCAGCCGCCGGTGGCGTCGGCGGTGAAGCCGAAAAAGTGGCTGTAATATTCGGGGTCGCCGATCATCATCATCGGGGTATCGCCTGCGGCTTCGATAAGCGCGATCATAAGCAGGCGGCCGATACCGCCGCGTTGGACGTGCGGATCGACCGCGACCGGGCCGACGAGCGTGAGCGGCGCGGCGTCGAGGCGGACCGGCCAGCTTTGCAGGCTGCCGACGAGTCGTTGCCCGTCGAACGCCGCGAAACTCAAGCCGGGAATTGCCGTCATCCCCTCGCGAATCCGGTAGGCGGTGC
>JAYUYR010000073.1:0-2775 GCA_043752405.1 Sphingomonas sp.
AACGTCCGCACCAATGCCGCCGCGAGCAGGAATGCCACGCCGACCGCCGCCAGATGTCCATGCGCAGCCGCCTCGACCGCTTCGTCCAGTCGGTTCGGATTGACGAGCGCAAACGCCTTGGGCAACTCGACCGCGCACTGGTGGTGATCGACCACAATAACATCCACGCCAGCCGCTTTGGCCATCTCAAGCGCTTCGAATGCCTGCGCCCCGCAATCGACCGTCACGATCAGCGACGCCCCGCCCTCCGCAATGCGCAACAGTGCCGCACCCGACGGGCCATAGCCCTCCATCAGCCGGTCGGGGATATAGGCTTGCGGCGCCAGCCCAAGGGACCGCAGAACACGGATCAGCAGCGCCGCCGACGTCGCGCCATCGACGTCATAATCGCCGAACACCGTTACGGCCTCACCTGCCAGCACCGCTTCGGCCAGCCGTTCGGCCGCACGGTCCATGTCGTGGAAAATCGACGGATCGGGCATGAATGCGCGGATTGTCGGTTCGCGATAGGCTTCCACCGCATCTGCCGGACAACCGCGTGCCAGCAGCAACTGCGTGACCAGATCATCGCACTCCCCATCGCCATGCCGCCAGCGCCACGACTGGCCGGTGATCGAGTTGGTGATGTTGAGCGGGGTCATGTCCGCAACCAATTCTCGACGCGCAGGCCGTCAACACGCGAAAATTCACTGACGTTGTCAGTGACAAGCGTAAGGTTAACCGCAAGAGCGTGCGCAGCGATCCATATATCGTTTTGCCCGATGATCAGACCTCTCAGCACAAGATCGGCCCTGATTCGCCCATATTCCAGCGCAACCGGCGGTTCGAGCGGAAGTGCTGGAATGTTGGAAAGAACCGCGCCGAGACTAATTGCCAAACTCTCTGACCCGCGCTTGGCGATCCCGAACTGGATCTCGCCTACGACCACGATACTTGTAACGACATTGTCGATTCCGACAGCCATCAATTTGGTATTCAGCGGTCCGAGCGGAGCCTTTTCCAATGCCGTAATGATGTTCGTGTCGAGCATGTATTTCATGCAGCATCCTTGGTGCCCGGTCGGTCTACGACACAAGCGATTCGTGACAAATTACCCTGTAACTCAAATATCGACGGGCTCGGGAAACGGGTCATCGATGTCGGGAAAAAAGTCCGGCGAAGGCTGAAGCGTTGCCAGCACTTCGAGAAGATTCGGCTTGCGCTCGACCGGCTCGATCACCAACCGATCCCCCTCGCGCCGGATGGTTGCTTCTTTCCCCGGCAGTTCGAATTCCTTGGGGATGCGCACGGCCTGGCTGCGGCCATTGCGAAAAAGGCTGATGCGACGTTCGTAACTCATGCCATGCGCTTAGCATATGCCACGGCATAGGCCAAGGCTCAGTCGCTTCGCGCCCGATCGCTCTTGACCCAGCGGACCGTTCCCGAACTCGCGCGCATAACCACGCTCTCGGTCGTCATGCGCCCGTCTCGCAACCGCTTCACACCGGCGAGGAGCGACCCGTCGGTCACGCCTGTTGCTGCAAATATACAGTCGCCCTTGGCCAGCTCGGTCAGGTCATAGATATGGTCGAGATCGGTAATCCCCCACTTGCGCGCCCGCGCCCGCTCGTCGTCGTTGCGGAACATCAGCCGCCCCTTGAACTGCCCGCCGACACAGCGCAGCGCGGCTGCGGCCAGCACTCCTTCGGGTGCACCCCCTGATCCCATATACATGTCGATGGTCGTGTCAGGATTGGTTGTTGCAATCACCCCCGCGACATCGCCGTCATCGATCAGCACGATCCCGCATCCCACGGCGCGCAATTCGGCGATCAGCTTTTCATGACGGGGACGATCCAGCACACAAACAATGATCTCGCTCGGTGCCACACCTTTTGCGGACGCGACCGCATTCACATTTTCAGTCGCTGTCTTGTTCAGGTCGATGATCCCGTCGGGATAACCCGGCCCCACCGCCATCTTGTCCATATAGACATCGGGCGCGTTGAGAAGATTGCCATGCTCGGCCACGGCAAGCACCGCAAGCGCGTTCGGGCCGCCTTTAGCCGTGATCGTCGTCCCCTCAAGCGGATCGAGCGCGATGTCGATCTTTGGTCCCGTGCCGATTGCCGACCCGACTTTCTCGCCGATATACAGCATCGGCGCTTCGTCGCGCTCGCCCTCGCCGATCACAACGGTGCCGTCCATGTAAAGCTCGTTCAGCGCCGTGCGCATGGCTTCGACTGCAGCTGCGTCCGCTGCTTTCTCGTCACCTCGCCCGATCAGCGTCGACGCCGCCACCGCAGCGGCCTCGGTCACACGAACCATTTCCAGAACGAGCACGCGGTCGAGAACCTGACTTGCTGCAACCATCGATCTATGTTCCTATCCTTTAACTGGCGGCGCGATAGGCGAGGGTTATGACAAAGTCGATAATCAGCGGGATTTTCTTGGCAACGCTCGCAGTTTCGGCGCAGGCAGCCGAACCGCCCGTCGTTCAGAAATATCTCGCCATGACCAGCGTCGAACCGCGCTGTTCAGCACCAAAAGCAGGCAATGAAATCATCGTCTGCGGCCGCCGGCGTGCGGACCGCTGGCGGGTGCCCTTTGTCGGCTACGAAATCGGCGACCCGCGTAACGAAGGTGTGTCGTCCGAACGCAACCGCCTTGCCAGTGAACCGCGCCCGACGTGCGGCACCACCGCGTTCTTCTCGACATCGGCTTGTGGCATGGTCGGCGTTGCTGCAACGATCGGCATCGGCCCGGGCGGCGGGCTGAAAATGCGTAAACTAGCCG
>JAYUYR010000074.1:0-2770 GCA_043752405.1 Sphingomonas sp.
CGAGCACGCGGTCGAGATCGCGGGCGGCATCGGTTATCCGGTGATGATGAAGGCGTCGGCGGGCGGCGGCGGGAAGGGGATGCGGCTGGCGTATAGCGAGGCCGACGTCCGCGAAGGGTTCGAGGCGACCAAGCGCGAGGGGTTGGCGAGCTTCGGCGACGACCGCGTGTTTATCGAGAAATTCATCCTCAATCCGCGCCACATCGAGATCCAGATCCTCGGCGACAGCCAAGGCAACATCCTCTACCTCAACGAGCGCGAATGCAGCATCCAGCGCCGCCACCAAAAGGTCGTCGAGGAAGCGCCGTCGCCCTTTGTCACGCCCAAAATGCGTGCGGCGATGGGTGAGCAATGCGTCGCGCTCGCGCGGGCGGTCGGCTATTATTCGGCGGGCACGGTCGAGCTGATCGTGTCGGGAGCGGACCCTACGGGCGAGAGTTTCTACTTCCTTGAGATGAACACGCGGCTTCAGGTCGAGCATCCTGTAACCGAATGCATCACAGGGATCGATCTGGTCGAACAGATGATCCGCGTGGCGGCGGGCGAGCCGCTGGCGTTCGGGCAGGCGGATGTGAAACTGGATGGCTGGGCGGTCGAGAACCGGGTGTATGCCGAAGACCCATATCGCGGGTTCTTGCCGAGCACCGGGCGGCTGGTTCGCTATGGTCCGCCCGAGGCATCGGACGGCGTCCGCGTCGATGACGGCGTAACCGAAGGCGGCGAAGTGTCGATCTTCTATGATCCGATGATCGCTAAGCTGATCACCCACGCGCCGACGCGTAGCGAAGCCATCGACGCGCAAATCGGTGCGCTCGACCAGTTCGAGATCGAGGGTGTTGGCCATAATCTCGATTTTCTGTCGGCGATCATGCAGCATCCGCGCTTTCGTTCGGGCGAGATTACGACGGGATTCATTGCCGAGGAATATCCCGACGGGTTTCAGGGCGCACCGGCGGCGCCCGAATTGTTGCGGTCATTGGCGGCAATTGCGGCGTTTGCAGCGACGGCCGAGGCGGATCGTGCGCGGCGCGTGGACGGGCAACTCGGGCAGCGCCTGCACCCGCCTGCGGACTGGCAAGTGCTGATCGACGGTACGGCGCACGATGTGTCGGTGTCGACTGACGGCATCATCGTGGCTGGTGAGGACATCGAGATCGACATCGAGATCGACATCGAATACACGCCAGGCGATCGGCTGGTAGAAGCAGAGATCGATGGTGAGCCCCTCGCGGTTAAAATCCTGCGCACACGTACGGGTTTCAAGCTGACCATGCGCGGGGCGTTGCATGTCGCCCGGGTCCTTCCGGCACATATCGCACCGCTCGCCAGACATATGATCGAGAAGACCCCGCCCGATCTCTCAAAATTCCTGCTTTCACCGATGCCGGGCCTGCTGGTCGCGCTGCATGTGGCGCAAGGCGATAAAGTCGAAGCCGGACAGCCGCTGGCGGTCGTGGAAGCCATGAAGATGGAAAACATTCTCCGCGCAACCAAATCGGCTACGGTCGCAAAAATCGATGCTGGCGTTGGCGATAGCCTCGCGGTTGATCAGGTCATTCTCGAACTCGAATAGCTACTCAGCGGGTTGTGCCACCGACGTTTCTTCGCCGCCATTGGTCAGATGACGCCGCAGCCACGGGGCAACGCGGTTTTCAAAACCAACCGCAAGGCTGAACGATGCGGGCACGATCAGCAGCGTCAGCAGGGTCGACATGATGAGACCGCCGATCACGACAATGCCCATCGGCGCGCGCCAGCTGCCGTCTCCGCCCAAGGCAAAGGCAACGGGCAGCATCCCCGCAACCATCGCCACGGTAGTCATTACAATCGGCTGGGCACGCTTGTGGCCGGAATCGATGATGGCGATGCTTTTTTCAATGCCTTTGTCCATTTCCTCGAGCGCAAAATCGACGAGCAGAATAGAGTTTTTGGCAACTATGCCTAGCAGCATCAACAAGCCGATCAACACCGGCATCGACAGGGGATTGCCCGTCAGGTGCAACGCAACAGCACCACCCAATGGCGCAAGTGCGAGCGATCCCATGTTGACGAATGGTGGCATGATCCGGCGGTAAAGTAGAACAAGGACGGCAAAGACGAGCAATATGCCCGAAACGACAGAAACGATGAAATTGAAGACGAGTTCCTGCATCAGTTTGTCGTCGCCAAAGCTGACCCGTTCGACGCCAGCAGGCATATTCTTCATCGTCGGAAGCGCATCGATTTCCTTCGACGCCGTGAGAACACCCGGTGCCAGATCGGCGCCGATGGCGACACGGCGATTCTGGTTGTAGCGACGCAGAACCGACGGCCCCGCACCAAAGCTGATGTCGGCGACGACTTTCAGCGGAACGGTGCCGCCCATCGTCGTCGGGACAGGCAGGTTTTCGATTGTCGCCAAACTGGTCCGCGCATTATGGTCAAGCATGACGCGGATCGGGATTTGACGATCCGAAAGCGAGAATTTCGCGGCGTTCTGGTCGATTTCGCCTTGGGTTGCGATGCGGATGGTCTGGCTGAGCGCAGCGGTTGTCACGCCAAGGTCGGCAGCAATCCCGGCGCGCGGCTTGATCGAGATTTCGGGACGCTGAAGATCGCCATCGATACGCGGGGCGCGCAGCTGTTTCAGGCCGCTCATTTCCTTGACAATTTGCTGTGCGGTTTGGGTTACCAGCACCGGATCGCTACCCGCGAGCATCAGTGTCACGTCACGGCCAAGGCCGCCGCCCTGACTCTGGAAAGTTACCCTGGCATCGGCAATTGCGCGCAG
>JAYUYR010000075.1:0-2770 GCA_043752405.1 Sphingomonas sp.
CTATGTTTCTATGGACCACCACGGCGACGGAAAGACCGCGCTGCTCGTCAAGATCAGCGGCGCCGAGGAACAGGCCATGCTGATCGACAGCGACCCCGGCCGATACTACCGCCCCGCCTATTTCGGCGACGGTTGGGTCGCGATAAGGTTGGACTTGGGCGACACCGACTGGGACCATATCGGCGAGTGGTTGAGCAAAAGCTGGCGGGCGGTGGCACCGAAAAAGCTGATGCGGCTGATGAATGTAGCGGAGGGATTTTGATGAAGCTTGCTTTACGATTGGCGGTCGAAGCAGACATCCCCGAAATGCACCGTATTCGGAAAGCCGTGCACGAAAACATTCTGTCCGATGAAAATGCGCTGAGCCATGATGATTATCTCCCCTTTCTCGGCTCCAGCGGCGAGACGTGGGTTGGCGAGCTCGACGAAAAAATGGCAGGATTTGGCGCAATCGACCGACGCAATGCTTCCGTGTGGGCACTGTTCGTCGCGCCTCAGTACGAAGCGCAAGGTGTAGGAAAAGCGTTGTTAGTCAAATTGATCGACCGTGCCCGGTCGCTTGGGCTAACTGGCCTAGACTTGACCACAACCACAGGAACACGCGCAGAGCAATTTTACATCCGTCAAGGATGGCAGCTTAATGGCCATGCACCAAATGGCGAGGTCAAGCTGCGCTATGCTTGCGATCCAACCCAGGAAAAAGCCGGCCAGATGCTTCCAGCCGCCTCTTTTGGTATCCTGAAAGCTAAGATTGCTTACCCAACAATCTCTTCCGGCTTGAAGAAATAAGCAATCTCGATCGCAGCATTCTCGTCGCTGTCCGACCCATGCACCGAATTCGCTTCGATCGACTCCGCCAATTCCTTGCGGATGGTGCCGGGTTCGGCGTTTGCGGGGTTCGTGGCGCCCATGATGTCGCGGTTGGCTTGCATCGCGTTTTCGCCTTCGAGCACTTGCACGACAACCGGGCCAGAGATCATGAATTCGACGAGTTCGCCAAAGAACGGCCGCTCGCGGTGGACCGCGTAGAACCCCTCCGCCTGATCGCGCGTCATGTGGATGCGCTTCGACGCGACGACGCGCAGGCCGGCTTCCTCAAGCATTTTGGTGACTGCGCCGGTCAGGTTGCGGCGAGTGGCGTCGGGCTTGATGATCGAAAAGGTGCGTGTCGCGGCCATGACGGTCGTAACTCCATGAGGTTTGGTGGACTGGATGCACGCGCCTTTAGTCAGGGACGCGCACCGTGGCAACTACCGCTCGTAATTGTCCGCCACAAACTGGTCGAGCAATCGCACACCATAGCCGGTTGCCCCCTTGTCCCAAACAGCACCCGGCTTCGATGCCCACACCATGCCGGCAATATCGAGGTGCGCCCACTTCACGCCATCGTCGACGAAGCGTTTCAGGAACTGCGCCGCCGTGATCGACCCCGCTTCGCGCGGACCGACGTTCTTCATGTCCGCAATTGGTGAGTCGATCAGTTTGTCATACGCATCACCCAACGGGAAGCGCCACAACGGATCACCCGCCGCCGCTGCTGCTGCGGTCAACTGCGCCGCAAGCCCGTCATCATTCGAGAACATTCCGCCATATTCATTGCCGAGCGCAATAATCATGGCACCGGTCAGCGTGGCCAGATCGACCATCACTTTCGGCGCATATTTGCGTTGTACCCATGTCATCGCGTCGCACAGGACCAGACGTCCCTCAGCATCGGTGTTGATGACTTCGATCGTCTGCCCCGACATTGACGTCACGACGTCGCCGGGGCGCTGGGCATTGCCGTCCGGCATATTCTCGACAAGCGCACAGACACCGACGACATGGGCGTTAGCTTTGCGGCTGGCGAGCGCCTTCATCGCACCAGCGACCGCTCCCGCCCCGCCCATGTCCCACTTCATGTCTTCCATACCCGCCGGTGGCTTCAGCGAGATACCGCCGGTGTCGAAAGTCACGCCTTTACCCACGAACACCACCGGCGTTTGGGTTGCCCCACCCGTTCCGTCCCAGCGCATGGCCAGCAGCCGCGACGGCCGCGCTGACCCCTGCCCGACGCCGAGCAGCGACCCCATGCCAAGCGCACGCATCGCTTCATCGTCGAGAACTTCGATCTCGACGCCGAGATCGCCCAAGTGGCGGACGCGCTCGACGAATGACTCGGGATAAATGATGTTGGCCGGTTCGCTGACGAGTTCTCGCGTGAGCGACACCCCTGCAATGATCGCCTGCGCCTTCGTCCACGCGGCTTCGGCACCAGGGTCGGTCGTGACAATCGATACATCATTGAGCGTCGGCTTCAGCTTCTCCGCAAGTTTGGTGCGATACCGATCGTGCCGCCAGCCGCGCAGGACTATGCCGCTCGCAAGTCGCGCGACGCTTTCGGCATCAGCACCGCTCGCATCGATGACCAGCGCGGTTTCGCCCGAAGTCAGCAGCTTGGCAGTAAGCGCAACGCCTGCCTTCTCATACTCTTCGACCCCGCCCTTGCCGATTCCGACGACCAGCACTCGTTGCGCATCGGTGCCGCCGGCATAGACGTGCTCGACCAAAGTCCCCGCCTCACCGTCGAAGCGCGCCATTTTCGCTGCCGCTGCAACCAGATCGCGTTGCGGCAAAGGCGCATCTTTGCCGACGAGCAACGCCAGCGAGCTGTAAGTTTCGGGACGGGTCGACAACAGGGTTACGCGCATGGGGAACTTTCTTCGTGGAGTCGGTGTAGACACCGCGCTGTTAGCCGCACCTGTCGCAATGCGCAAAAGGCATGATTGAA
>JAYUYR010000076.1:0-2767 GCA_043752405.1 Sphingomonas sp.
GCGACCAGACCATCGCCAGTCGTCGCATAATCTGACAGGATGATATGCCCTGACTGCTCACCGCCGACGTTAAACCCGCCACTGCGCATCCGTTCGAGCACATAACGGTCACCCACGCCGGTCCGCTCTAACGTCAGCCCTTCATGCTTCAGATAGCGTTCGAGACCAAGGTTCGACATGACGGTGGCGACAACACCACCGCCTGTCAGCATCCCCTTGCGCGCCCAGCTAACCCCGACCAGCGCCATCAGCTGATCGCCATCCACGACGCGGCCTGCTTCATCGACGATGATCAGGCGATCCGCATCGCCGTCGAGTGCAATGCCGATATGCGCACCGCTGGCGACGACCGTTTCCTGTAACAGGCCAGGCGACGTCGATCCGCATTTGTCGTTGATGTTCTTGCCGTTCGGACTGATGCCGACCGCAACGACGTCGGCACCAAGTTCCCACAGGGCTGCCGGCGCGACCTGATATGCGGCGCCATTTGCGCAATCGACCGCTATCTTCAGATCATCGAGCCTGAGCTGTTCGGGAAACGTCGATTTGGCAAAGTGGATGTACCGCCCGCGCGCATCCTCCACCCGGCGTGCACGACCGATATGCTCCGCATCGACCAGCTTCACGTCACCGGCCAGCAGTGCCTCGATCTCTGCCTCCGCCGCGTCGGACAATTTGTACCCATCGGGTCCGAACAGCTTGATGCCGTTGTCATAATAGGGATTATGACTAGCCGAAATCATTACCCCCAAATCGGCACGCATCGATTGTGTCAGCATCGCCACCGCTGGCGTCGGCAGCGGTCCGAACTGGACCACGTCCATGCCAACGCTAGTGAATCCGGCGACCAGCGCATTCTCGACCATATAGCCCGACAGACGCGTATCCTTGCCGATGACGACGCGGTGGCGGTGATCGCCCCGCATGAAGTAAGTGCCGGCCGCCATGCCGACTTTCATCGCGATTTCGGCGGTCATCGGCGCGGCGTTGGTGCGGCCGCGGATGCCATCGGTGCCAAAGAATTTACGAGTCATGCGTGGTCATCCCATGATTGCCGCTCTTTAAGCGCAAACGGGCGCACGATTCCAGCTTTCGCTTGAGGCTGTGCCGTGCCAAGTCTTCGGCCTATGTCGAACGCGTCCCGGATCCTTCTCGCTCTCATCCTTGGTCTTGCGCTCGGTATCGTGGGGGCAAGTCTGGATCCGGCGCTCGCTGGCCGCGTCGCCGACATTGCCGACCCCATCGGCGCGCTTTGGCTCAACGCCCTGCGCATGACGATCGTGCCGCTAGTCGTGTCGCTGCTCATCACCGGCATTGCTCGGACAGCCGAAGCCGCACGGGCCGGACGGATTGCCGGACTGTCGCTGACATGGATCGTGACGATGATGTCGCTGTCGGCAGTGCTGGGTGCAATGTTGATGCCGTTGTTCCTGAACCTGTTTCCAATACCGACCGAGTCCGCAGCGGCGTTGAAAGCGGCGCTGACAACCGCGCCTGCGGTTGCTGCGGTGCCGCCGTTTGGAGATTTCATACGCGCCATCATTCCGACCAATCCGATTGCCGCCGCGAGCACTGACGCCATCCTTCCGTTGCTTATTTTTACGCTCGTCTTCGCGTTTGCGCTGACCAGGCTGCCGCCCGAACCCCGCGCCCGTCTGACCGAATTTTTCAGCGCGCTCGCCGATGCCATGTTGGTGGTGATCGAATGGGTGCTGAAGCTTGCGCCCATCGGCGTGTTTGCACTGGCGTTGGTCGTGGGCGCTCGTTCAGGCGTGGCAGCGTTCGGGGCGCTGCTCCATTACATTGCCGCGGTGTCCAGCGTCGGGATTGCCATCGCGTTGCTGGCCTATCCGCTGGCGGTGTTCGGCGCGCGGCTTTCGCTCAGGAAATATGCCTTGGCCATTGCGCCGGTGCAGGCGCTGGCGATCAGCACACAATCGTCGCTGGCCTGTTTGCCGCTGATGCTGCGCAAGTCCGAAGACCTTGGTGTCGCTGAATCGAGTGCCGGCGTCACGCTGCCGATGGCAGTGGCGCTGCTCCGCGCGACCGGTCCGGCGATGAACATTGCCGTCGCCCTATATGTCGCGAACTGGTTCGGCGTCGAACTGGGGCCGGCGCAATATGGCGTGGCCATATTGGCCGCAGCTCTGACGTCGATGGGCGCAGTCAGCCTGCCCGGCACGGTAAGTTTTATCACGTCGATTGCGCCGATCTGTCTGGCCATCGGCGTGCCGATCGAGCCGCTTGCGCTGTTGATCGCCGTCGAGACGCTGCCCGACATTTTCAGAACGGTCGGGAATGTGATGCACGACGTTGCGGTCACGGGCACCGTGGCGCGACAGACCGAAACGATGCAATCAGCCCAGCCAAATCCATAGTCCCGCCGTCGGTGCGCCCAACAGCGGATGCACCCAGGTCGCGAACAGCCACAGGATCGTGCCCCCGATGAATGCGACCGGCCCCGGCGAGGCCCAACCCTTTGCGAACAGGACGAAAGGCGTACGCGAAACCCAGCCCTGCCAGCTGGCACCCATCAGCTTGGCTTTCTTCGCGTCCTGACCTGCTGCCCCCGCCAGCGCGAGGAAAGCGATGAAGCCCGACAGGACCAGCACCGCGGGGCGCGGACTGACCAAGCTGTGCGCAAGGCTCCACAATGCGAATGACCACATCATCGGGTGACGGGTAATGGCAAACACACCATGTGCCGGTTGCGACGCGAGCTTTGCGGCCCCGGGCTGCGGCAATGCCGGATTGCCGACGAATGACC
>JAYUYR010000077.1:0-2766 GCA_043752405.1 Sphingomonas sp.
GAGGGATTGGGGCACGCTAATTTCCTGCGCACCTTTTCCGCCCATGTCGCCATGGTGGTCGTGGATACCCATGACTTCGACGAGGCACAGAAACGTTCCGCCGTCGAATGCGGGATCGAACTGATCCCTTCGCCGAATGCGATCGTGTTCGGGCAGCGCTCGTGCACTATCGGCGATGGATCGAATCCATCGGAGGCCGACGTTCTGTACATCGCGCTCGGAACCGACGTGCAGTCGCCCTTGGCGTCGAGCCTGGGCGCCGAGATCGACGAGAGTGGCGAAATCGTTGTGGACGAACACATGCAAACCCGGGTGCCCGGACTCTATGCGATAGGCGATGTCACCCGTGGCCTGAATCAGATCAGCGTCGCGGTCGGGCAAGCCGCGATAGCCGCCACCGCGATTCACAACCGTCTTCCATCCAACCCGATGACGGCCGCATCGTCCGGGCATACCTGAGAAGCGGTCCCCAAGTGGGGCGACGCACTGCATCGCCATTCGCGTCGCGGGAACGGATCGCTTGCCCTCAGCGACGAACATACGACAGGGCGGCGGGCCGGTAGATCTCATGGCTCCGGCACGCGATGCGATGCGAATCAAAGATCCGCGCAAATCGCATCGGGCGAAATGCATTTCAAGAAGCGACGTCCCCCCCGCTTTCAGTAGCGGGACGATCTAGAGTCCGGGGTTACTGTAACTGACCTTTCAGTCGTTCGGCATAGGCTGACGGCGTCAGTCCGCCGAGCGCCTTCTTCGGTCTGTCCTCGTTGTATTCGCGGCGCCATTGCTCGATCAGCGTTCGCGCTTGCAGCAGGCTGGTGAACCAGTGTTCGTTGAGGCATTCGTCGCGCAGCCGGCCGTTGAAGGATTCGACATACGCGTTCTGGTTCGGCTTGCCCGGCTCGATCAGGCGCAGCCGCACACCGCGTGCATGCGCCCAAGCGATCATCGCCATGCCGCAGAACTCCTTGCCGTTGTCCGTCCGGATCACCTCCGGCAGGCCACGGCTCAAGGCCAGTCGATCCAGAACCCGGGCGACGCCATGGCCCGAGATCGCTCGCTCCACTTCGATCCACACCGCCTCATGCGTCGCGTCGTCCACGATCGTCAGGCACTTGAGCACCCGGCCTTCGGCGGTCCGGTCGAACACGAAGTCCATTGACCAGACCTGATTGGCACGCGTCGGCCGCACCAGCGGCTGCCGTTCGCCGGCCAACACCTTCTTGCGTTTGCGCCGGCGTACCTGCAACTGCGCCTGCCGATACAGCCGTTCCACGCGCTTGTAGTTCACCGCAAGACCCGCCTGCCGGAGCTTGAGATGGATCATCCCAACGCCATAGCGCCGGTGACGCTGCGCCAGCGTCACGATCCGCTGGCGCAGGTCCGCATTACGATCCGGCCGCGGTGCGTACCGGTAGGCGCTGGTGCTCATGCGCGCCACACACAGCGCATGCCGCTCGCTGAGCCCTTGCCCGATCATCTGCCGCACCAGCTCCCGTCATGCCGGTGCGGTCACCACTTTTTTCGCAACGCGTCCTTGATGACCTCGTTCTCAAGCATCGATTCGGCGAGCTGCTTCTTCAGCCGCGCGTTCTCCGCCTCCAGTTCGCGCAGCCGCTTGGCCTCGGACACGCTCATCCCGCCGAATTTGCTTCGCCACTGGTAATACGACGCCTCGCTGAACCCGTGCAGCCGGCACAGGTCCTTCACCGCCAAGCCCGCTTCGGCCTCACGCAGAAAGCCGATGATCTGTTCTTCGGTAAACCGCTTCTTCACGTCCAATCTCCTCTCGTTGGGGAATTGAACTCCAGATCCGGCCGCTACTCAAAATCGGGGGAACGTCGGGTGCGCGTCTCAGCTGCGTTTCAGCTGGCGTGCCGGCTGGGCTCTGCCAGCGTGTCTGGTAAAGGTCGTGGCGACGGTCCTTGAGGTTCTGGAAGGTGCGTGAGTTGTGCGCCGCGCTCAGCGGATCGAGGCGCAGGTCGGCCAGCGCCATCGCCTCCACGTTGGGGGTGGTGTCGGCATACTCGGAATATCGAGGCCGAATTGACTGCGAAAGGGCAGAATTTGGCGAATTCACGCCCTTGTAGGGTGCCAATGGTGGTCAAACGGCGATCTGGCGCGTCTCTGGATACTGCTGGAATTCGGGGACACAGAACGTGGCCGACAAGCCTCCCCCGCTCACCCAAGCGAGCGGGGAATGATTGCGATCTTTCGACGGCGCGCAGTTCGCTTCGGGTCTTCGTCCTGCGCTATTTTCGTCGCGACAACCACACCACCACCGGCGACAACGTCAACGTCAGCACGACCGGTGCGATCAGCGCGTATACAATCTGCTGGCCAGTCACCGTTCCCGCCATCAATCCACGGACCGCCGTGGCCATCAACGACACAGGGTTCAGCTCAACTAGATAGCGCAACCCGTGGGGCATCGTCTCGGGCCGCACCATGATGTTGGAGGCAAAGGTCAACGGAAACAATACCGCGAAACTAAGCGGCATCATTGTCGTCGGCGCTCTGACCAACAGCCCAACGACCATGAAAATGTAACCTGCCCCTACTCCCATGACCAACAGTAGCGCAAACGCAGCGAGAACTCCTACGATGCCAGCCTCGGGCCGATATCCCAGAAGCAAGCCGATGACCAGAACGGTCACGCACGCGATCAGATGACGCATCAGATCGCCGACCATGAGCCCTGCGAAGGGTGCCAGCGACCAGATCGGCAGCGTTTTGAACCTGTCGAACAATCCCTTGGAGAAATCG
>JAYUYR010000078.1:0-2763 GCA_043752405.1 Sphingomonas sp.
GGTCGCCGATGCCCCGTTCGGTGGCGTGAAAGAAAGCGGCTTCGGCAGCGAAGGCGGAAGCGAAGGACTGGACAGCTATATGGTATTGAAGGCAATCCATCAGGCATAGTTTGAAAGAGGATCCGACAGTGGACATAATGGCTGGTTTGTCTGCTGCGGCCCAAGCCGTAACGATCGCGCGAACTATGCGTGACGTTGAAAAGGCATATGATCAAGTCACGCTCAAAGGTCAGATTATTGATCTTATGGACAAGTTGAACGATGTTCGATCCGCGTTACAAGACGCACGAGATTTGTTGGATACAAAAGATCACGAGCTAACTGACCTTCGCAACAATATGACTTTGCGCGCCGCAACGGTAGTCGATAGCGGCTTTCGTTACACAGCCGATCCTGCGGATGTAGCAAGACCGATAGGCTCCCCGTTTTGCTTACGTTGCGACACAATAGACGGAAAGCTGATTTTGACGGTGCGAGGCGAAAGGCGTGGTGTTCTATGCCCACAGTGCAAAACGAACTACGACGGGGCTCGTCGTTATTTGTGGCCGGAAGAGCGAGAAAAACCTGCCCCCGTAGTCGAAGGACAATGATCATTACTCTATCTCAAATCAGAAGGCTTAAATGACCCAACGCACCGGCGGCCGCATTCTCGTCGATCAACTCGTCCTTCAGGGATGTGATCGTATTTTCACGGTCCCCGGCGAATCCTTCCTCGCGGTGCTCGACGCGCTGCACGATACGCCACAAATCCAGACCGTCGTGTGTCGCCAGGAAGGCGGCGTTGCCTTTATGGCCTGTGCCGACGGGACGATGACGGGGCGGCCGGGAGTCGCGTTTGTCACGCGCGGGCCGGGTGCGACCAACGCTTCGATCGGCGTCCATGTCGCGATGCAGGATTCGCAGCCGATGATCCTGTTCATCGGTGACGTCGACCGGGGCATGCGCGACCGCGAGGGGTTTCAGGAAGTCGATTTCACCGCGATGTTTTCGCCGCTGTGCAAATGGGCGAGCCGGATCGACGATGCGCGGCGCATCCCCGAATATGTCGCGCGCGCCTATGCCGTCGCGATGTCGGGGCGACCGGGGCCGGTGGTACTCGCGCTGCCCGAGGATATGCTGTGCGATGTTGTCGACGCGCTCGACCGTCCACGCCTGAATTCGCCCGAACAAGACCCCGACGGCGCTGCAATGGAAGCGGTGTTTGCGCTGTTAAAAGATGCGGTTGCCCCCATTGCAATTGTCGGCGGCGCGGGCTGGGACGCGGGCGCGGCGCATTATTTCGCGATGTTCGCGGGGCGGCTGGGGATACCCGTTGCAGGGGCGTTCCGGCGGCAGGACGCCATCGATAATGCCTCGCCGGTCTGGGCAGGCAACCTCGGTTATGGCCCGAACCCGAAACTGGTCGAACGGATCAGGAATTCGGACGTCATCCTGTGCGTCGGCGCGCGGCTCGGTGAGGCGACCACGGATGGGTATACGCTGATCACGCCCGACCATCCCGACCAGATATTGGTCCATGTCCATCCCGATCCGACCGAACTCAACCGAGTTTATCGGGCTGACCTGCCCATCTGCGCCTATCCGCATGAGTTTGCCGAAATGGCGGCATTGTGGACGCATGATGTGACGCCGTTCCGCGACGGGCGGGCGGCGCACAAGGAATGGCTCGAATGGTCCACCCCTGCGCCGTTTGAGACCAAACTGGACCTCGGTCTATGTGTAGCTGCCATGCGCGAACGACTGCCCGCTGATACTTTCATCTGCAATGGCGCTGGCAATTTCAGTGGCTGGTGGCATCGGTATTGGCGCTATGGCGGGCCAGTGTGCCAGCTGGCCCCGACCGCAGGCGCGATGGGCTATGGTGTCCCCGCTGCCGTTGCGGCGGCAATTCGTTATCCCGATCGCAAGGTCGTGGCGGTGGCGGGTGACGGCGATTTCCTGATGAACGGGCAGGAACTGGCAACGGCGATCCAATATGGCGCGGATATGCTGGTGATCGTCGTCGACAATGGTGCTTACGGCACGATCCGGATGCATCAGGAGCGCGAATATCCGTCGCGGGTCAGCGGGACGACGCTGGCTAATCCGGACTTCGCAGCGCTGGCGCGCGCCTACGGCGGCTGGGCCGAAACGGTCGAAACGACCAAGGAATTCGCCCCCGCGCTCGACCGCGCGCTTAAGCAAAAGGGGTTAAAGCTCCTCCACCTTAAAACCGAGGTCGAGCGGATTTCGGCAGGAACGACGATCAGCGCGTTACGGGCACGGTGAAAGCCCGATTCGACCCTGCGACGTTACAATTCTATGCACAGGAAGCACCGGTTTACACTGCCAGCGGCAAGGACGGTTCGTTCAAACATCTCGAGCCGTTTCTCGCGCTGCTCGCCCCTGGCGCGTCGATTCTCGAACTGGGATGCGGCGGCGGTTATGACGCCGCATTCATGCTCGCGCGGGGCTTTGATGTTGACGCGACCGACGGCGTAGCGGCTATGGCCGCCAAAGCAGAAGCACGCATCGGTCGCTCGGTTTGCGTCATGCGCTTCGATGAGCTCGACGTCGTGGAGCGCTATGATGCTGTGGTTGCAGCCGCCGCGCTTTTGCACGTTCCCCGCCTTGCATTGCCCGATATTTTAAAGCGTGTGCATCGCGCACTCCGACCCGGCGGTTGGCATATTGCGAGTTACAAAAGCGGCGGGAGCGAAGGCCGCGACCACTTTGGTCGCTATTTCAACCATCTTGCAGTTGACGATGCCGAAGTGGCTTATC
>JAYUYR010000079.1:0-7147 GCA_043752405.1 Sphingomonas sp.
GAAATTCGTTGTGTTCGATGCAGCCGTTGCGGCGGGGCTATTGCCACTGGCTGCTATCGGTATCGCCGCATCGGTGATCGGGGCATTTTACTATCTCAAAATCATCAAGACGATGTATTTCGATGAACCGGCGGCGGCCTATGCAGCGGCAGGCAGCAAACTCGAAAATGGACTTATTGCGGCTTGTGCGGTGTTTATTGTGCTGGGCTACTTGTTCATTCCCGTGCTCGGCACCGAAGCGGCTGCAGCGGCGAGTGCGCTCTTCTGACTATCCGCCGCGTTGCCGAGACCGGTTCGACCAACGCCGACATGCTGGTCGCGGCGTCTGCGGGTGCCGCTGAAGGCGACTGGTTGATTGCCGACCGTCAGACCGCCGGGCGTGGGCGCCTGGGGCGCGCGTGGGAATCGCCCTCGGGCAATCTTTATGCAAGCGGGCTGGTGCGATTGCAGTTTGGTGACCCGGACGCTGCGACGCTGGCGCTGGTAGCAGCGGTGGCGCTTCATGATGCCGTGGCATTTTGGACGCCGGCGATCCAACTGAAATGGCCGAACGACCTGCTGGCGGGTCATGCCAAGCTCGCTGGCGTTCTTCTCGAACGCGCAGGCGATGCAGTCGTCGTTGGTATCGGCGTCAACTTGGCGCACCATCCCATGACTCTCGACCGTCCGGTGATGAGCCTGACGGCACTGGGCATTGCGCCGCCCGAGCCGTTGGTATTTGCTGAAATGCTGGCAGAGATTTTTGCGCGGCGGCTCGATTGCTGGCGGAGCAATGGTTTGTCGGCTATTCGCAAGGCATGGCTTGACCGCGCGCACCCGACCGGCACCGCGCTTGTCGCCAATCTGCCCGATGGCAAAGCGGTGCACGGGTTGTTCGACGGGCTGACTGAAGACTGCGCCTTGCGGTTGCGATCCACGACTTCGTTCGGGACAGGCTTGGCGGATGGCGCAGTGCGTGTCATTCACGCGGGCGATGTGTTTTTAATTTGAGGCTTTGAGTATGCTACTCGCCATCGATGCCGGGAATACCAATGTCGTCTTTGCGTTGGTGCGTGATGATATGATTGTCGCGCGCTGGCGGATTGCGACCGATGCGCGGCGGACGGCGGATGAATATGCGGTGTGGCTGCACCAGCTGATCGCTCTCAGCGGGCATGATGCCAAAGCCGTAACTGCCGTTGCAATTGCAACTGTTGTGCCGCGCGCGTTGCACAATCTGACCGTGTTGGCCGAAAAATATTTTGACCAGACACCCCTGATCGCCGGTCGCGCGCCGATGTTATGGAGTATCCATCTTGATGTGGTCGAGCCGGCGACGGTGGGAGCGGACCGCGTGGTCAATGCAATTGCCGCGCATAAATTGCATGGCGGCGACCTGATCGTCATCGATTTCGGCACGGCGACAACGTTCGACGTGATCGATTATACGGGCGCTTACAAGGGCGGGATCATTGCGCCGGGCATCAACCTCTCGCTTGACGCATTGGTTGCGGCCGCCGCGAAACTGCCGCGTATTGCTATCGAAGCGCCGAGGGGCACCAGCGTCATAGGCCGCACGACCGAGGATCAGATGGTCATCGGCATCTATTGGGGTTATGTGGCGCTGATCGAGGGGTTGGTTGCGCGGATGAAGGCCGAAATCGGTCGCCCGGTAAAGGTCTTGGCAACCGGCGGCCTGGCAACCTTGTTCGAACAATATAGCAGCGTTTTCGATGCGCTGGAACCTGATCTGACCATCCGCGGCCTTGCGATCATGTGGAATCGCTTGTTGGCCGCCTGAACAACTGAATGGAATAAAAACTTACGTGACGACTCCTGGTAAAGAACTACTCTTTCTCGCGCTTGGCGGGTCTGACGAAATCGGCATGAACGTTAACCTTTATGGCTGTGATGGCAAATGGCTGATGGTCGATCTCGGCCTGACATTTGCCGGTGCGGATTATCCCGGCATTGATCTGGTCCTCCCCGATCTGGAATTTATCGAAGCGCGCAAGAAGGATCTTGTCGGTATCGTCCTGACGCACGGGCATGAGGATCATATCGGCGCGGTGCCTTATCTCGCAGCCGATCTCGGTGTGCCGCTTTACGCCAATCCGTTTACAGCGACATTGATTCGGGGGAAGCTCGAAGAAGAAGGGATCGCCAATCAGGTTAAACTGCATGTCATGAAACCCGGGCAGAAAATCGACCTCGGCCCCTTTGGTGTGCAGCTTGTCCGCCTTGCCCATTCAATCCCTGACATGGATGCGGTGATCGTCGACACGCCTTATGGCCGTGTGTTCCACACCGGCGACTGGAAGCTCGACGATGATCCCGTGATGGGTGTCAATGCCACACCTGCCGAAATGACGGCGATCGGTGACAGCGGCATCCTCGCGCTCGTCTGCGATTCGACGAATGCGTTCAATGCCGAAGCTTCGGGCACCGAAGGCAGCGTGCGTGACGGCCTGATGGGCGCAGTTGCCGCTGCCAAGGGCCGCGTGGTGGTAACCAGCTTTGCGTCGAACGCCGCCCGCCTAGCGACGTTGGGGCAGGTTGCCAAGGCCAATGGCCGTGTCCTGACCGTCGCCGGGCGGTCGCTCGACCGGATTATCACTGCAGCGCGCGCCAACGGGTATCTGAAAGATTTCCCCGACACCGTCGATTTCGACGGTGCGATGGCGCTGCCTGCACACAAAAGCATGGTCATTGCGACGGGCGGACAGGGCGAGGCACGCGCGGCGCTGGCGCGGATTGCTCTCGACCAGCACCAGATCAAGATGGGCGAGGGCGATACGGTCATTTTTTCGTCAAAGCAGATTCCCGGCAACGAAGTCGCGATTGGCCGCATCCAGAACGCCTTGGCGCGCAAGAATGTCATCATGATCACCGAAAAACAGGCGCATGTACATGTCTCGGGGCATCCCGGTCGCCCCGAACTGGCCGCGATGTACAAATGGATTCGCCCTGAGATGCTGATTCCGGTGCACGGCGAGCGGCGGCACATGGCCGAACATGCGCGCTTTGGCTTGAGCGAGGGCGTGCCGCGCGCCTTGGTTCAGTCGAATGGCGATGTCGTGCGCCTCGCACCCAACGGTCCGGCGATTATCGGTAAGGAACGCACCGGGCGTCTCGTGCTCGACGGTGATGTGATCTTGCCGGCCGACGGCGCGACGATTGGTGAGCGGCGGCGGATTTCTGTCAACGGCGTCATCTCGGTGGCGATTGCCGTCGATAGGAATGGCCGTGTGTTCGGTCAGCCCGATGTCCGCATCCAGGGTATCCCGGTTGAGGATGACCGTGATCAGTTCCTCGCCGATGCACGCGAAGCGGCGGCAGACGCGGCGGGTCTGGAGAAAAATGCCGAGCGTCGGCGCGAAGCCGTGCGCCTTGCCGTGCGACGTGTTTCGACTGAATGGACCGGCAAGAAACCGATTATCGATGTTCTGGTAGTCGAATGATGAGCTGGAAGACGGTTCTAGCGATCTATTTGCTGTTCTGGATCATGTCGGCGTTTCTAGTCCTGCCATTCGAGGGACGCTCGACTGGCATCAATGCAGCCGAGCGCGTAGTCGGGCAGGAAGACGGCGCGCCGCCGCAGTTTCGACCCCGACGCATTGTCGTCAGGACTACGATCGTGTCGTCGGCACTGTTCGCGGCGTTCTACGCCAATTATGTTTACGGCTGGGTCACGCTCGAGATGCTCGGCGTGGTGCGCTAACTGCGCAACCGCTCGATTGCCTGTGCCAGTGCGACGTAGAGCTTGCCCATGTCCGATGAGAGCAGCGTAACACCCAGCGCCGAACCATCGCGCGTGGCAAGGACATTGCGCAACATCGCTTCGAAATCGTGGATGTAGCGGTTTACCTGCTCGCGGAACTCGCTTTCTTCGTCATATTTGCGGACGATTTCCTTGACCTCGCCCGAGTCAAGCAGGCGTACGGCGCGGCGGGTGAACACGCCACGGTCGCCGCGCAGATAGGATGCCCAGGCGCTGTCAGTCACATCGTTCGACAGGATTTTCGTCACATCGATAGCGGTTGAATTAAGCGACTCGATCAATAGGGCGACACGCCGCGCAAAATTGTCACGGTCGCTGCGTTCGACTTCCTCGCGCGCCTCGGCAATGCGTGCTTCGACGGCCGCACTGGTCTCGGCGATCGTCAGCATCTGGCGCATCAGCTTATCCGATGCCTTGTTCGCGGTTTCAACTGCCCGCTCGGCCGTAGCGGCAAGGTCGGTAATTTGCGATTCGACCTCCTGCGTGATGGCGTTGGTGAGTGCTTCACGAGCTTTTTCGGAGAACTGGGCGGTCGCTTCGGGAATGACTGCACCAATTGCTTCACGGGCGCGTTCGGCGGCGGTGTTGGCGGTTTCGCGAACGCGGACCATGGCCTCGACCAGTTGCGCGCCAGCCCCTTCGGCAAGTGTACGCGTGGTCGCCTCAGCACTTTCGACGGCTTCGACCAGCTTGGCAGCGGCATTGCTGCTTGCTTTTAGTCGGCTGTCCGTGTCGCCTGCCAAGGCGTCGAGCGCGGTTCGTTGCTTTGCAATCAGCGCTTCGGCTTCGATCAGGCGGTCGAGCGCTGACGAAGCATCGCGCTCAATTTGCAGGACAATTGGCCCGGCCTCGGCGACTTTTGCGCGGCTGGCGTCGGCTTTGGCGTCAAGCCGGTCGAGCGCAGCGGGCAATGACTCGTCGATCTCGCGTACCGACGCGTCGAGCGCGGTCATCAGGCTTTCGGTGCGGCTGATGAGGGTATCGGCCGCCGTTGTGCCGTTGGCGAGCGATCCGGTAAGCGTTGCGGCGTGACGATCCAGTGCTGCGAGCGCGCTGGTCAGCCGCTCCGTCCGCTGAATGCCCTTATCATCAAGCGCTTCGAGGCGCGTATCCACCCCATCGAGGTTGTCGCGGACATCGTTGAGCAACATCGACGTTGTTTCGCTCTGCGATGCAAGCAAGGCGCCCATCGCTTCAAGCTTCTCGGTCACATCATCGACCCGCTTCGCAATCGCTTCGGCCGAATCTGCCCCCGTCCGGGCCAAGGCCGCTTGCGTCTGATCGACTAAAGCAACCATCGCTGCGCTCTGAGCATCCATATTGCTACGCGCAGTGTCGCCCGCTGTGGCTGCACGGTCGAGTGCGGCATCAAGGGCGTCGGTCATTTTCGACGCAGCTTCCTCGAGTCGGTCTCCGGCATTTGCGCTGACCGTCTCGATGCGGGCTAGGTGCGCGGCAAGCTTCTGCGCCGCACCACCGGCAATTTCATCGGCTTCACGACCGCGAGCCGTCAGCGATGCCAGCTGGGCGTCGAGCGCTCCGGCACGTTCGTGCGCGGTCACACCGGCTTCCTGTAAAGCCGACACCATATGACGTGTTTCCATCTGCGCCTTGGGCAGGTCGGCAAGCAAAACTGCAAGATCGGCGCGCGCCGAGGTGGCCGAAAACTTCAGCGACTGGCCATAGCGTGACAGCGTCTCGATTTCGTCGCGCATCGCGATAGTGACGACTTTCATCCGGTGAACGGCTTCTTCGCCTAATGTCATCAACCGATCATTGGCTTCGGCGAGTTCGCCTTGTTCGCGAACCAGTTGGCCCGAAACGTGGGCGAGCGCAGCTTCGAGACGTCGCTGCTCATTGCGCATAGCAATTGACGCATCGGTAATCCGCCGCGACATGGAGCGGCTGTGGCGTGTCGCCAGTGTGAAGACAAGGCCGATGACGGCCAGTGGTGATGACGCGATAGCTATCCCAATTGCAATCATATCAGGCGTGGGCGGCACTGCCATCCAGCGCGGGACATAAATACTGCCGAGCAGAACCAGCCAAGCGACAGCTGTTATCGCACAAACCGCAGTGACCACAATTAATGCCCAGTCGCGCGGCGGCGAGTCGTCATCCCCCCCTTCATCGACAGCATATTCATGCAGGTCGAGCAGCTCTTCGTTAGCGCGCGTTTCCTGATCCCGGTCGGGCCAAAGTCCGACGACTTGCGTTACCCCGTTCATGAAAAGCATTTACCATAATAAATTTGAATTGCGAAACTCGCGTGCCCGACCGGCATAAACTACTCTTTAAAAGTGCAATGTTAGAGAGTTTATATGGCTTATGATCCGGGAGCAATGGACGCAGCGCTGGCAGCAGCAGTGGGGGATGATCCCAGCCTGATCGTCGAGTTGCGCGCTGCATTTTTTTCGAGTGCAGAGTTGCATGTTTGCGCGCTGACGGACGCGACCTCGCTTGGGGAATGGCGCGATGCGGCGATCCGTTTGCACAGCTTGGCGGCAAGTTTCGGGGCGATACGCCTGATGGACGACGCGACGCGGGCCGCCAACGCCAATCTCATCGAGCCGGCAATTCTGTGTAAGATCGAACGCACAATTTCGGCGCTCGACCTTTAATTACCAATGCGTGGGAAATTCGTTTAAGAACCCGCCGAGCGGTGGAACCGCACGGGGATAGACGTTTTGCCGCTGGCCGCATTGTTGATTGCTGGAGATGATGTCATGCCCCGCCTGCTGGGGGTGGATCCGGTCGAATTTCAGCTGCGCCGCGCCCATGCCGCCGGTGTCGGCCATGCCGTCATATATGTCGAGCGGGTGACGTCTACGTTGATGGCCACAGTCGACCGATTGCGTGGCGAGGGACTGAGCGTCGATCTTGCCCGCACTGTCACCGATGCAGCCGAAATGATCCACCCCGATGAAGGCGTGCTAATGATCGCGCCTGACCTGGTCATATCGCCCGCGCGGATGGCTGCGCTGGTCGCGCATGATGAAACTGTCCTGCTCTGTGTCCGTGATGAACCCGCCAATGACCGGTTTGAACGGATCGACCCGACGGCACGCTGGACCGGATTTGCGCGGATCGACGGTGGCTTGTTGCGCCGGACGGCGGCGATGGTCGGCGACTGGGATTTTGCCTCGACGCTAATGCGCCGCGCGGTTCAGGACGGGGCAGGGCGGATGACTCTGACGCCCGAAGAAGCCAGTGCCGATCTCATCGTCCTTGATGGCGTGACCGCTTCACAGATTGCTGGGCGGCGGCTCGTGGCGTCGTCGCCCGTTGACAGCGCAGGCTGGGCGACACGGTGGCTATTGGCGCCAATTTCTCGCTCAATGGCACGGATTGCCGGCGATCTGAGCATCGAAGCGCAATGGATGACGG
>JAYUYR010000080.1:0-2756 GCA_043752405.1 Sphingomonas sp.
GGCCGAAGATGCACGGGTGGCAGTGATGAGCTGGCGTTTGCAGACTGCAAATGCGCCGCTGTGCCCGAAGACCGCGCGCATTTTGGGAATGTCGATTCACGCACTGTCGCAATATCGTCCCGGCCAGCGCGCGGCGGCTGCGGCGCAATTCGGCCTGGGTGCGAATCCTGTGGTCGCCGCGGTTGCACCCGATAGTGCCGCTGGCCAAGCTGGACTGAAACCCGGCGATGCCTTGATTGCGATTGACGGCCAACCGACGCCGCCGGTGCATCCGGGTGCGGGCTATGTGCCGGTCGGAAAAACCGAAGCGATGCTGGATGCTGCGCTGGCGCTTTCACCCGCAGACTTGCGTATTTCGCGGCAGGGAGCCGAGCAATCGGTCACGCTTGTCGGCGACACCGGCTGTGCATCGCGGGTGCAGATCATCGCGGGCGGCAGCATCAACGCGCAGGCTGACGGCAGCTATGTCCAGATTAACAGTGCTATGCTGGACTTTGCCGCGAACGATGACGAACTTGCTGTCATCGTCGGGCATGAGCTTGCCCATAACATATTGCGCCACATCGCGTTGAAAACACCGTCGAAAACGGCGGAATATCAGGCGGACCGACTCGGCGTCTGGCTGATGGCCCGCGCGGGTTATGATGTTGACGCGGTGGTGCCATTCTGGACGCGGCTTGAGAAGCGGACCAGCGCAGGAATCCTTGCTGATGGATCGCACCCTTCACTTAAATAGCGCCTTGCTGCGGTCGCGGTCGCGGTTGCGCAATTGAAGGCGCAGCGGGCTGCGGGACAACCGCTTATCCCAATCACGCAATAATCTGGCTTCACAGGTTGTTTTTCGGCGCTAGTCTGCTCGGCAACAGGTCAGTCAGGCCGATTTGAACTTTCGGGGAGTTTCTATGGATATCATTCCGGCGATTGCGTTCGGCTTTCTCATGCTGTTGCTGCTCGGCGGCGGTTACATTGCAATCAACCGCGACCCTGAATTCGCCGGCCATCCCAAGGGGCTTTACGTCCTGTTTTTCGCCGAAATGTGGGAACGCTTTTCATTTTACGGAATGCGCGCGCTACTAATCTTCTATCTGACCAAGCATTGGCTGTTCGCGGACGACAAGGCGAACCTGATCTATGGGGCTTATCTCAGTCTCGTGTATATCACGCCGGTGCTCGGCGGCTATCTGGCCGACCGCTATCTCGGGCAGCGCAAGGCAGTGGTTTTCGGTGCAATCTTGTTGACCACTGGCCATTTCCTGATGGCTTTCGAAGGGACAGGCGGCCAGTCCGACGCGACAATCAATGTGTTTTGGGGCGCGCTCGCGTTCATCATCGTCGGGTCAGGATTTCTCAAAGCAAATATCTCGGTCATTGTTGGCCAGCTTTATTCGCGTACCGACTATCGACGCGATAGCGCGTATACGATTTTTTACATCGGGATTAATGTCGGTGCAGCCGTCGGCGTGATTTTGGCTGGCTGGCTGGGTGAAACATATGGCTGGGGCTATGGCTTTGGCGCAGCAGGTATCGGAATGTTGCTGGGCCTGCTTGTCTTTGTCGTCGGTAAGCCGTTGCTGCTTGGAAAGGGCGAACCGCCGGTTCCGCTAGAGCGTACCAAAGAATTCACACTTTATGGCGTCGGTCTTGCTGCAATCGCTGTGATGTGGGCGCTGATTCAATATCAGGACGTTATCCAAAACCTGCTGATCGTCTCGGGACTCGGACTCCTGGGATATGTGCTCTTCTCCGCTTTCAAGCTGGAACCGCACGCACGCGACCGCATTTTTGCCATCCTGTTTCTAATTGGACTCAATCCCGTATTCTGGGGCCTATTCGAGCAAGCGGGCGGCTCGCTCAATCTTTATACAGACCGGTTCGTCGACCGTGCGGGCGTTCCTGCGTCGCTGTTCCAGTCGATCAACCCGATCTACATCGTTCTGCTCGGGCCGATATTCGCGTGGTTGTGGGTCTGGCTGGGTAAGCGCGGATTGGAACCGTCCGCCCCGGCCAAGTTCGGCCTCGCGCTGTTTCAGGTCGGCCTGGCGTTCCTTGTATTCGTGTGGGGTGCGCAAAGTGTGGGACTCGGCGTTGCCACGCCCGTGCTGTTCGTGTTCCTGATCTATCTCCTGCATACAACCGGCGAGTTGTGCCTGTCGCCGGTCGGCCTCAGCGCCATGAACCGACTTGCGCCGCAGCACCTCGCCAGCCTCATTATGGGCGCATGGTTCTACATGACGGCGGTCGGCAATTTCGTCGCGGGCAAGATTGGCGAAGCGACCGGCGGCGAAGGCGGCGAAATGACCAAGGAGGGGACGCTGGCGGTCTATACAACCATCGGCTGGTGGACGATCGGGATCGCCGTTGCCGTGCTAGCGGTGTCGCCGGTCATCAAGAAGCTGATGCACCTCGATACGCTGAAGGATGATTCGGCTTAAAATATGGCTTATTTTGTTGGGTCGCGCGTTACGAAACATGCCTATTGGTTATCTGAAAGCCGATAAACATGGTCCAACTCACGCTCGCCTTGATAGCCTTTGTCGGCACACACTTGCTGATGTCGCATCCCCTGCGTGCGCCGATGGTCGCACGGTTGGGCGCGGGCGCTTTTCAGGGCGTTTATTCGTTGGTGGCGCTCGCGACGCTCGGCTGGGCGGTCTATGCGTTTCGCGAAGCGCCTCCGGGCACGTCATTATGGATGGCAGGCGATGGCCTGAACATCGCCGCAACCGTTATCATGTTTGTAGCCAGCGTCCTGCTGG
>JAYUYR010000081.1:0-7136 GCA_043752405.1 Sphingomonas sp.
GCACGACCAAGCAGGTTCTGGGCATAGCTGTAGCGGCGATGCGCCGGATATTTCGCGACGAATTCCTTTAGCTTGGTCTGCGCTTCAGGATAAAGTTTAGCGGTGTAGAGGCGAAACCCGTAGCTGTAGGCATCCTCCGCCGCGTCACCGGTCTCGGGGACTTCGACCGACGCAATCATCACCTTGCGCGCTGCATCGGGCTTGGTCGCGACGACCGGCGGCTTGGAAGCGGTGGGCGGCGCGACCGCAGAATCGGTGGCGCTATTGAGAGCGGCCAGCTGCGCCTCGATACGCTTGATCGCTTCGTCCTGCTGGCCATTGCGATATCCGGCTTGTTCAATCTGTCCGGTCAGCGCGGCAAGCCCCTTTTCCAGCGCATCGATCCGCGCGGTCAGGTCGGCAATCGGCGCGGTCGCCGGTGATCCCGCCGGCGTCGCAGGCACCGGTGCCCCGCTTTCGGGTTGCACCGGCACCCCTTGCGGGAACACCGTGCGTTGCACTGCCTTCATTTCCTTTTCCAGTTTGCCAACGCGCAGATCTATTCCTGCACTCTGTGCCATCGCAGTCCCGCTGAATGACGCACCTGCGAGCAGCACCATAAGTCGATATGTCAAACGCATAAAAGTCATTCCCGCCCGATTGGATTTCCCGATTGGATTCATTGTGCTGCCGATGGTGGCACTGGCCCTGACACCCCAGGTGTAACCGGCGCCGCCACGCGCGCTGCCAGCGCCGTTGCACTGATGCCCACGTCCCTGATCGCCTTGTCTGCCGTGCCGAGCGGCGCGACCTCGCGCCCGCCGACGGTCACTTTCAGGCCATCGGGCCGTCCGGTCAGGATCATCGGATTATTCGCCGTGGCCGGCACGGTATAGCGTTCGCCGACCGCCATTTCCTTTTCGAACAGCCTGGCGTTCGACACATCGTAAATGCGCAGCCACACCGGCACGGTCGCGGTAAGCACGACTTCGCCTGTTACCGGCGCAGCGACTACCGGCGCTTGCGGTGATGGCGACCCAATTACAACAGGCGGGGGTGCGGGGGACACCTCACTCGGCAACGGCGTGATCGAGTCAGGGCCCCAGTAATTCGATCGCCACGACCAATATGCAATCGCAAGCGCCAGCGCCAAAGCCGCTGCCGTCCACGTCAGTAACCGTCCCGGCACGCGCGCCGGATCAGCGGGCTCATAGGGCAGCGCACCGCGCGCAGCGGGATCTTCGCGCCCCAGATCCTCGCGCAGTTGGGCGATCAGCGGCGCTTCCACGGCCCCCACGGCCCGTGCATAGGAACGGGTAAAACCAAGCGCATAAGTGGGTGAGGGCAGGGACGCATAATCACCGCGCTCAATGGCCTCCAGATGCCGCAGCGGGATGCGCGTTCGTGTCGCGATGTCGTTGAGATCAAGCGCGGCAGCTTCACGCAAAATACGAAGGCGTTCGCCCACACCTTGCGGGAACAGGCCGGGTTCAGGCAGTTCGCTCTCGACCATGTTTCATATTCTCCCCACCCTTGCAGCGACCGTTGAGCGGTGCGCCTATGTCACAAATCGCAAGGGGTGCTGTCAACACAACGTCTGGACGCGGCTTTTTTCTCCATCGTCATGCAATTTCGACATTTTGCGCCGTGGCCCAGTCGCCGAGCACGCCGCGCAGGTTCCGGTTCTTCTGCGACAGGAAAGTCAGCATGTCGGTGCGCAACCCCGTCGCATCGAGCGAACGGATCATCGCTTTGACCGGTCCAACAGCCGCCGGGGTGATCGACAGCCGATCAATGCCGAGGCCAATCAGCGCCATCGCTTCCAGCGGCCGCCCGCCCATTTCGCCACACACGCCCACCGGCACGTCATGCGCTTTGCATTCACGTACTATCCGCGCGAGGAAGCGAAGGATCGCCGGTGACAACCAGTCATAACGCTCGGCCAATTTGGGATTGGCACGGTCGGCGGCGAACAGGAACTGCGTCAGGTCATTGGTGCCAATCGACAGAAAATCGAGATTGGGCAGCAACACGTCGAGCATTTCGGCCAGCGCGGGCACTTCGAGCATCGCGCCATAACGGACAGCATTGGGCAACCGCTTGCCGCGTTCGCCCAGCCATTTGCGCTGTGATTCGAACAGGGCTTTGGCTTCATCGAACTCCCACGGTTCGCTCACCATCGGGAACATGACGCTGAGTGTCCGCCCCACGCCCGCTTCAAGCAAGGCCCGCGCCTGAACCTTCATCAGCCCGTCGCGGTCAAGGGCAACGCGCAGCGCCCGCCAGCCCATCGCCGGATTTTCTTCGGTGTCGTCGTCGGAGGGGCGTAGGTAAGGCAGTGCCTTGTCGCCGCCAATATCGACCGTGCGGAAAATAACGGGCCGGTCGCCCGCGGCATCAAGGATATCGCGGTACAGTCGCTGCTGCTGCGCACGCTGCGGCAGAGTCGCCGAGACGAGAAACTGGAATTCGGTACGGAACAGGCCAATGCCGTCCGCGCCGGTCACATCGAGGGCGGCCACATCATCGCGCAGCCCCGCATTGACCATCAGCTGGATGCGAACCCCGTCCTTGGTCACCGGCGGCTGGTCGCGCAGCGCGGCGAAACTGGCGCGCTTTTTCTGTCCGATCGTCAGTTTCGATTCGAACGCTAGCTCAAGCGGGGCGGACGGGCGGACGATCACTGCCCCCTCGGTCCCGTCGAGCAGCAACAGGTCGCCGTCGGTCACCACCCGCCGCACATCCTTGACACGGCCCAGCACCGGCACACCCATTGCGCGCGCGACGATCGTGACGTGCGCGGTCAGCGACCCTTCCTCGAGGATCACCCCCTTCAGTCGGCGGCGATCATATTCGAGCAGTTCGGCGGGGCCCAGATTGCGCGCGATCAGGATCGTATCCTGCCGCAATCCCGCTTGCGCCGCCGTGCCCAATTGCCCCGACACAATGCGCAACAGCCGGTTCGCCAGATCCTCGAGATCGTGCATCCGCTCGGCGAGCAGTGGATCGTCGATCTGGCGCATCCGCATCCGCGTGCGTTGCTGGACACGCTCGATGGCGGCCTCGGCGGTCAGCCCCGAATCAATGGCTTCGTTGATCCGTCGGCCCCACCCCTCGTCATAAGCGAACATCTTATAGGTCTCGATGACCTCGCGCGTTTCGCCGTCAACGCCGAAATCGGCCTGGCTTGCCATCCGGTCGATCTGTTCGCGCATCTTGTCGAACGCCGAATAGACGCGGTGCCGCTCGGCTTCGGTATCTTCAGCTACGGTGTGTTCGATGACGATGCGCGGCTGGTGATAGACGGCGTGCCCCCGCGCCATCCCTTCGACCAGTTTCAGGCCCGACAGTCGTACGCCCTGCGCAGTCTGGACCTTGTCGCTGTCAAGCCGCTTTTCATCGACGAGCCCGGCATTTGCGATCAGTTCGGACAGCACCATTGCGACGGTCTGCAGTGCTTCGATCTCGACTTCTTCGTACCGGCGCGGGTCGACATGCTGGATGCACAGCACTCCGACCGCAGCCTCGCGTCGAACGATAGGAACACCGGCAAACGAATGGAATATCTCCTCACCCGTTTCAGGCTTGTAGGCAAAATCGGGATGCGACGTCGCTTCGTCGAGGTTCATAGTTTCGACATTGGCGGCGATTGTGCCAACCAGCCCCTCACCCAGCGCCAGCTTGGTGACATGGACCGCTTCCTGCTTCAGCCCACGCGTCGCGTAAAGCTCGAGAACGCCGTCGCGCAGCAGGTAGATCGAACAGACTTCGCTTTTCAGTGCCTTGGCGATTATGCCGGTGACCTGATTAAGTTTGGCCTGCGCACCCGTTCGAGCGGCCATAACCTCGTGAAGGCGGGTGAGAATTTCGCGGGCAGAGGCAGCGGCACTGGGCATGAACCATGCGCTACCAGATGCACGAAAGGCTTCCAACCGGTGTTATCCGGTGGGAAGCCCTTTGCACTGCTTTTGCAGAAGCTTAGGCGAGAACGGTTACGCCATTGCTCTGACGACGGCGACGCAGCAGCGATCCGACCAGGGCAAAGCCCGAGAGCAACATTGCCCATGTGCCCGGCTCGGGAACCGCTGTGATGACAGCGCGAACGATGAAATCGTCATGATTGTCGTCGGCATTGTTGATCTGGTCGTCATAACCGAAATAAAGTTCGGTAAAGCCCTGACCCGTCGTCTGATTTGGTTTCAGGAAAATAGCGAACCCGTCGTGTCCGATATTTGCCGTAACGCCTCCACTGCTTGTAAAGCGGAACAAACCGGCCAGTGTGCCGGCCGAGTAGGACTGCTCCCCGATCAGGATCGGGTTCAGGAAGTGGTTTTCCAGAGTGCTCGTTTCCGTGCGGCTTACTGTGCCGGCCGTGAACGTGTCACTAAAACCACTTTCGCTTCCCATAAAGTAAAACGTGATCGTTGCCGCTTCACTTAATACAAGAGTTGCACCAGTCGACGCATAGCGGTTGAAACCAGCAGCGGTAAGCTCGGCAAAGAAATTGTTCAGTGGTGCAGGCGGCAGCGCCAGCGAGGATGCAAAGTTCACGGCCACCGTTGGTGCCGCCTGAACAGCGAGCGGTAACGACATTGCAGCCATTGCAGTAGCAAGTTTAATCATACGCATTGGAATTCCCCTAAATTCGGCTGGAATCCTGTCGTTACAGGTAGGCGACACCGTAGTTAACAAAACATTAACAACATGAGTGTCGTTTCACAAGCGATTCGATTCGCCAATTTCAGTCAATGAGTCTCAATATTGGACACGCGCCATCAATGCCGCGCCTGCCTCGTGCATAAGCGTGGCGATGATGTCGGCAACCGGTTCCTCGGCCTTCACCATCCCGACAGATTGTCCCGCCATCAGCGATCCGTTTTCGACATCGCCGTCGATCACTGCGCGGCGCAGCGCCCCCGCCCAATAATGCTCGATCTGAAGCTGTGCTTCCATCATCGGCAAGCCGCCCTCGTCAAGCGCGCGCGCCACTTCGAGCTGTTTGGCCGTGAACAATTCGGTTCCGGCGTTCTTAAGCGCACGCACCGGAATGACCGGCAACCGCGGATCAACCTGCACACTCGAAACCGCATCACGCGCAGAGGCACGGAAGAATGCTTTCTTGAAATTGAGGTGTGCGATACTTTCGGTTGCACAGGCAAAACGTGTACCGAGCTGCACGCCGGCCGCCCCCATCTCCAGATAGGCCGCAATCGCCTCGCCCCGTCCGATTCCGCCCGCGACGAACACCGGCACCTGCTGTGCAACCTCGGGTAAAATCTCCTGTGCCAGCACCGACGTCGAGACCGGACCGATATGCCCGCCCGCTTCCATCCCCTCGATCACCAACGCATCGACGCCCGACCGGATCAATTTCTTCGCCAGACTGAGCGCCGGCGCAAAGCAGATGACTTTGGCGCCACTTGCCTTGATCGCATCGAGGCTTCCCGTCGGCGGAAGCCCACCGGCAAGGACGATGTGCGTCACCTGATGCCTGGCGCAGACATCGATCAAATCCATCAGCATCGGATGCATCGTGATCAGGTTGACGCCGAAGGGTTTGGTCGTGCGCGCCTTCGTCTCGGCAATTTCGGTATCGAGCAGTTCGGGGGTCATCGCCCCGCACGCAATCAGGCCAAAGCCGCCTGCGTTGGAGATGGCCGACACCAGATGCCGCTCGCTGATCCACGACATCGCCCCGCACATGATGGCAACCTCAGAGCCAAGGAACGCGGTCCCGCGCGCCATCAGGTCGGCCAGGCGGGTCAAGCGACCTCCTCGGCATCCAACCCATATGCTGTATGCAATACACGCACCGCGAGTTCGGTATAGTCTTCCTCGATCAGGACGCTGATTTTGATCTCGCTTGTGCTGATCGCCAAGATATTGATGCCGCGTTCCGCCAGCGCCTTGAACATCGTCGAGGCCACGCCCGCATGGCTTCGCATGCCGACACCGACGACCGAAATCTTTGCGACCTTGGTATCGTGCACCATCGCTGAATAGCCGATGCTGCCCTTGGCTTTGTCAAGCGCATCCAGCGCGCGGGCAAGTTCGGCTTGCGGCACCGTGAATGTCACGTCGGTCGATCCGGCGCGGCCCGCGTTCTGATGGGCGATATTCTGGATGATCATGTCGACGTTGATGCCAATCGTCGCAAGCGGTTCGAAAATGCGCGAAACTGACCCCGGCGTGTCGGGAACGTCGGTCAGCGTCACTTTGGCTTCGTTCTTGTCATGGGCGATGCCCGTGATCAGCTGGCTTTCCACATTGTCTCCTAACTCCCAAAGGCTATCGTTTTCGCTGACAATCATCGTTCCGGGCAGCGTATCCGCCGTTGCCGAGTTGTTGGGGTCGTCAAAGCTCGAAAGCACCTGGACGCGCACCGCGGCTTTCATCGCAAGGCCCACCGAGCGGGTCTGCAAAACCTTGGCACCAACACTCGCAAGCTCGAGCATTTCCTCATAGGTGACGCGCTTCAACTTGCGCGCGCGCGGGACAATGCGCGGATCGGTGGTATAGACGCCGTCGACATCGGTGTAGATGTCGCAGCGGTCCGCCTTGATGGCCGCAGCCACGGCAACAGCGGATGTGTCCGAGCCGCCCCGCCCGAGCGTTGAAATATTGCCTTCGAGCGTCAAACCCTGAAAGCCCGGGATCACCGCGACCTGACCATCGGCCAGCGAGCACAGCAAGGCGCAGGCATCGATACTTTCGACCCGTGCCGAGGCATGCGCCGATGATGTGCGGATGGGCAACTGCCATCCCATCCAGCTGTGGCCCTTGACGCCGATCGCCTGAAGCGCAATCGCCAGCAACCCTGCGGTTACCTGCTCGCCCGACGCCACCACGACATCATATTCGCGCGGATCGGCAAGCGGAGAGGCTTCCTTGCAGAAGCCCACCAGCCGGTCTGTGTCGCCTGCCATGGCGCTAACGACAACCGCCACTTCGTTGCCCGCTTCGACTTCGCGCTTTATACGCGCAGCAACGCTGCGGATCCGCTCGATCCCCGCCATCGACGTGCCGCCGAATTTCATCACGATACGCGCCATGGCGCTTAACTTCCCCCTTGGGCTTTTGCTCGTGGGGCTGATAGGAAGCGATGATGGCAAACGCAACCGCTCCCCAAGCCGCGCATTTCGGCAGCATGGCCGCCG
>JAYUYR010000082.1:0-7133 GCA_043752405.1 Sphingomonas sp.
GCCGCGATGATGCCCCCCGTCCCCGAGCCACCCCCTCGACCCGCCCTCCGACCAAGGCCGCCGAACCGGCACTCTCGCCCCGTCGCGCCCGCGCTGCCAATTTTGCTCCCAAACTTGAACGCGAAGCGGCCGAGAAGACGGCGGCAACACCCGCCAAACGCAAGCACTGGTATGACGGTCCCAAGAAGCCGACCCGCCCCGGTGCACCGCCGCGCGTTGGCAAGCCCAAATAATGCGGATCATTTCGGGTCTTTATCGCGGCCGCCCCCTCATCGCGCCAAAGGGCGACACCACCCGCCCCACCGCAGACCGTACGCGCGAGGCGTTGTTTTCGATGCTGACAAGCCGCCTCGGCAGCTTTGAGGACTTGCGCGTGCTCGACTTGTTCGCCGGATCGGGCGCGCTCGGTCTTGAAGCACTTTCGCGGGGGGCTGCCGGTTGCACCTTCGTCGAACAGGACGGTGCGGCGCTTGATTCCCTGCGCACCAACATCGCCAAGCTGGGCGCAACCGGCGCCGAAATCCGCGCGCAATCGGTCATGGCGCTCGGCCCTGCGCCTGCGCCCTATGACCTGATCCTGCTCGATCCCCCCTATGGCAGCGGCGCGGGAACAGTCTCGCTCGAACGGCTGCTGCGGCTCGGCTGGATCGCTCCCGGGGCGCTGGCGAGTGTCGAGACACAGAAAAACGAAACTACTTCCGTCGAAGGCTTCACGCTCGACGCCGAACGGGTCCACGGAAAGGCAAAGCTTACCCTTTTGCGATCGGTAAGCTGACGTTGGAGGTTTGAGAGCAGTTTTCGGGAAGGCAGCGAACCCATCTCTCGCTATGGCGCCGGCATGTCCTCTAGCGTCAACCGCCGAATGTCCACTGCCGACTGGGCAACCCTAGGCATCCTCTCGCTCTTGTGGGGCGGCTCGTTTTTCTTCCTTCATCTCACTTTGGAGGAGCTTCCACCTTTAACGATCGTCTTGGCGCGCGTCGGGTTCGCCGCGATACTGCTCTATGGATACATGCTTATCATCGGACAGCGGATGCCCGTCGGCAGGTCCGTCTGGGCATCGTTCTTTATCGTCGCATTCTTTGCAAACGCCCTTCCGTTCGTCCTGTTCGCCTACGGCCAGCAGAGCATCGACAGCGGCCTCGCTTCGATCCTCAACGCGACGACGCCATTATGGGGTGTCCTTGTCGCCCATTTTTTCACCGATGATGAAAAGCTTACTCCCGGCAAAATTTCGGGCGTGGCGCTCGGCATTGCGGGTGTCGTGACAATGACCGGCACCGACGCGCTCACGGGCCTTGGCGGCAGTGTGCTCGGACAGGCTGCCTGCCTCGTCGCTACGTTGGCTTACGCCATCGCGGGCGTCTATTCGCGACGTTTCAAAGCAATGGGCGTTACCCCCCTGGCCGTTTCGACCGGCCAGCTCGCCGCCGCCGCAATCCTGATACTGCCCCTGTCACTCGTGTTCGACACACCGTGGACGTTGCCAATACCGAACACGACCACGCTGCTTGCACTCGCGGGCCTGGTTATTCTTTCGACCACTGTCGCATACATCCTGTTTTTCCGCTTGATCGAGACAGCAGGCGCAAGCAACACGCTGCTCGTCACCTTCCTCATCCCGATCACCGCGATCCTGCTCGGCGTGTTCGTCCTCGGCGAAGTACTCGAAATCAAACACCTCGCAGGCATGGCCCTCATCGCGCTCGGCCTCGCGGCGATCGACGGGCGACTGTTTGCGTGGGCGCGGACGGTTGCTTCGGGACGCACCGTTCCCTAATCGTTCACGCGTGACTCTTCCGCTTGACCAAGATCCCCCTTATCTCCGCGGCCTAAACGCACCCCAGCGCGAAGCTGTGCTCACGACCGATGGCCCCGTCCTCATGCTGGCGGGCGCGGGCACCGGCAAGACGGCGGCGCTGACCGCGCGGCTGGCGCACCTCCTTTACACACGCAAAGCCTATCCGTCCGAAATCCTGAGCGTGACCTTCACCAACAAGGCCGCGCGCGAGATGCGCGAGCGCGTCGGGCGAATTGTGGGTGACGCGGTCGAGGGGATGCCGTGGCTCGGCACGTTCCACGCCATTGGCGCCAAGATGCTGCGCCGTCATGCCGAACTGGTCGGCCTGCAATCCAACTTCACTATTCTCGACACCGACGATCAGCTCCGGGTGATGAAACAGCTCATCCAGGCCGCCGAGATCGACGAAAAGCGTTTCACCGCCCGCGCGCTTGGCGGACTGATCGACCAGTGGAAGAACAAGGGCCTGGTGCCGAAGGACATTGACGCAGGCGAATCCGAACGTTTCGCCAACGGGCAAGGCCAAACGCTTTACGGTCAGTATCAAGCGCGCCTCCTCGCCCTGAATGCCTGTGATTTCGGTGACTTGCTGCTCCACGTTCTCACTATCCTGAAAACGCATCGCGACGTCCTCGAAAGCTATCAGACCCGCTTTCGCTACATCATGGTCGACGAATATCAGGACACCAATTCAAGCCAGTATCTCTGGCTCCGCCTCCTCGCCCAGCAGCGAAAGAACATCTGCTGCGTCGGCGATGATGACCAGTCGATCTATTCGTGGCGCGGCGCGCAGGTCGAAAACATCCTGAAATTCGAAAAGGATTTCCCCGGCGCAAAGGTCATCCGCCTCGAACAAAATTACCGCAGCACCCCGCACATCCTCGCCGCCGCCAGCGGGGTCATCGCCAACAACAGCGGTCGCCTCGGCAAAACACTTTTCACCGACTTGCCCCAGGGCGACAAGGTCAAGGTCATCGGCGTGTGGGACGGCCCCGAAGAAGCGCGCCGCGTCGGCGAAGAAATCGAAAGCTGGCAGCGCAAGGGTAACAGCCTCGACACCACTGCCATCCTCGTCCGCGCACAGTTTCAGACGCGCGAGTTCGAAGACCGCTTCATCGCCATCGGCATGCCGTACAAGATCGTCGGCGGATTTCGGTTCTACGAACGCGCAGAAATCCGCGACGCGCTTGCCTATCTCCGCCTCGTCAACCAGCCATCGGACGACCTCGCGCTCGAACGCATCGTCAACGTGCCCAAGCGCGGTCTGGGCGACAAGGCGGTGGCCAAAGTCCAGCAACTCGCCCGTGCACAGAATGTCGCGCTGTCGACTGCCGCCGCGCTGATCCTCGACACCGACGAGCTCACCCCTCAGGCGCGCCGCGCGCTCGGCAATCTGGTCGGCGACGTCGCGCGCTGGCGCGACATGGCGGGGAATATGCCGCACCCCGAACTCGCGCGGCAGATCCTCGATGAGTCGGGATACACCGCAATGCTTCAGGCCGACCGCAGTGCAGAGGCCGCCGGACGCCTCGAAAACCTCGCCGAACTGGCGCGCGCGATGGAGGATTACGAAAACCTCGGCGCGTTCCTCGAACATGTGTCGCTCGTCATGGACAATGATGCCCAGCGCGACACCGAAAAAATAACAATCATGACCATCCATGCCGCCAAGGGGCTTGAGTTCGACAAGGTCTTCCTCGTCGGCTGGGAAGAAGGCGTATTCCCCTCGCAACGTGCACTCGACGAAGGCGGCATGGCGAGCCTCGAGGAAGAACGCCGCCTCGCCTATGTTGCGATCACCCGCGCGCGCCAGTCGGCAACGATCATCCACGCCGCCAACCGCCGCATTTACGGCCAGTGGACGTCGAGCATCCCCAGCCGCTTCGTCGGCGAACTTCCGCCCGAAAATGTCGACAGCGAAACGACGATGTCCGGCGGCGCGAGCCTGTGGCAAGCCAATTGGTCCGACCGCGCCGACCCCTTTGCGGATGTTGCGCGCGGCACCGGACGCGGACCGGGCTGGCAGCGCGCGTCTGGTCATTTAGGTGGGGGAAGTTTCTCGACACAGCCTCAACGGATTGTCGAAGCGCGTGGCTCGGCGATCAGTCTCGGCAATAAAGGCCGCGATGACCTAACACTCGGCCAGCGCGTCTTTCATACCAAGTTCGGATACGGGATCATCGCCGAGATCGAGGGGAACAAACTCGAAATCGATTTCGAGAGTGCGGGGCGCAAGCGGGTGCTAGATAGTTTTGTTTCGGCGGGAAAATAGAGCATGGAGCCGACTTTAATCTATCAGCAGCTGGGCGCGCTCCTCGCACAAGCGCCCAATTTGCGATCTGTAGATGATAATCATCAAGTTCCCGCGACAACGATCCAATGGCTGGGGAGAGTTTCAGCTTTGGTGGAGTCTATGTCAGGCCCCTCTATCGAAGACGCACAGCTTAATATCGCGGTCACTAACCTCATTCGGAGGCAAGGGATGGGGGATGCTGCAACGCAAATTATGATGATTTTGTCACGCGTGTTGGCAAAGGCGGAACTACTATCACCTGCCAATCAGCGGGGAGGTTTCATTTCCGCTGGCGATGGGTTCGACGCCCTAGCTGCAATCAGCAAGATCATATCCTCGGCAAAATCCACCGTTCTCATTGTCGACCCATATCTGGATGATACCAGCCTCAGCGATTTTGCCGTACTTGCAAATGAGGGGGTCGAGGTTGCACTTCTTACGGATAGCGCAACGATAAAACCAAGCCTTGCGCCAGCCTGCGCGCGGTGGATCGCGCAGTACGGGGGACGAAGGCCGCTACAAGCCAGATCTGCGTCGGCGAAGTCGCTTCATGATCGCCTAATCTTCATCGATTCCGATGAGGCTTGGATTCTGACGCAATCCTTAAAAGATTTTGCCACACGCTCGCCTGCAACGATACAACGCGCAGATAGAACAATCGCTATGCTGAAATTCGAGGCATATGGCGAAATTTGGAAAACAAGTATCCCAGTAAACGGATGATCGTATCCGGCTAAGTCATCCCAGTTGCGCACCTTGCCCGCGAAAAAGGCCGGATCATGAAGCTCCATTACTACCCCGAAACCGACAGCCTCTATATTAAGTTAAGCGCCGCCGCCGGAGCCGAAACCCGCGAACTGGCCGACGGCGTGAATGTCGATTTCGATGCAAAGGGCGGCGTCGTCGGGATCGACATCGACCGGGCGTCGACGCAACTGGATTTGACGACCCTGGAGACGTCGGCCCTGCCGTTTACGCGATTGAAGGCGGCTTAAGACCCCTTACCCCACACCCTTAACGCCCCGCCACGGCACAAT
Source organism: Sphingomonas sp. (assembly GCA_043752405.1). Lineage (GTDB taxonomy): Bacteria > Pseudomonadota > Alphaproteobacteria > Sphingomonadales > Sphingomonadaceae > Sphingomonas_O. The sequence goes on from JAYUYR010000082.1 coordinate 5,132, forward strand.
TCAAATTTCCATCTTTTCGGCATGGCTAACGGTGCGCTAACGAATGCCTGTCATGCGCCGAACCCGACCCGTCTCACCCGTAAGGGCCATGCTTTCCCCGCTGCTGACGGTCGCCCCGGCGCTGGCGGCCTTCGTCATGGCGCTGGGCCTGCTTCAGGTCACACCGGGGGTGCAGGCGGCACCCAACGCGCCGACGCCGGTTATCAAGCCTTTGCCGATTCTCGCGGCAGCCTACCCCGAAAAATACACAGTCACCCGCACGATGAAAGTCGCCGCGCCGATCAAGTTCGGCGACTGGGCCTGGAACGAGACGCGGGCACCACTCACTGGCCCTGTCCTCGTCACGGTCGACATCGCATCGCAATCGCTGGCGGTGTTCCGTAACGGGCACCAGATCGGCGCGACGCGGATAATCTATGGCGACGACGACGCACCCACGCCCATCGGCGTGTTCCCGATTACGCAGAAAAAGGAAAAGCACAGCTCGAACATCTACGTCGATGCGCCGATGCCCTATATGTTGCGGATGACGAGCGACGGCATTTCGATCCACGGGTCCGATATGATCCAGCCGATTTATGCCACCAACGGCTGCATCGGTATCCCGACCGGATTTGCCAAGCGACTGTTCGCCGTCGTGACGCTAGGCGACCGCATTGTCGTCACCCGAGCAAACGATCGGCGTGCCGGAGATGTTATTCCAACCACCTGACGCACGGCTGAAACCTAAACGCGCCAGCAGGGTTAACCGGAGGCTTTTCCAGCAAGGAGACTTCCCGTGCCCTATGTCACCGCCGCCGACGAAACCGAACTTTACGTCAAGGAGTGGGGACCAAGCGATGGCCGCCCCGTCATCCTTATCCACGGCTGGCCGCTGAATGCCGACAGTTTCGACGACATCACCCTCGGTCTCGCCAACGCCGGCTTCCGCGCCATTGCCTATGACCGCCGCGGCTTCGGCCGCTCGGACCAGCCGTGGGAGGGGTACGACTATGACACGCTGGCTGATGATCTCGCCGCCGTCATCGAACAATGCGATGCCGAAGATGCGGCGATTGTCGGCTTTTCGATGGGCGGCGGCGAGGTCGCGCGCTACCTGTCGAAGCACGGCGCGGCCAACGTCAAGCAGGTTGCGCTGATCTCATCTGTCGTGCCGTTCATGCTGAAGACGGCGGACAATCCGAACGGCGTCGATCAATCGGTGTTCGATGGCATGGCCGAAGAAATGAAGGACGATCACGCCGCATTCATTCATACTTTCGCAAAGGGCTTCTTTGGCGTCGGCTATCTGACCTCTCCGGTTAGCGATGCCGTGCTGGACGGATTTTTCCAGTCAGCAATGTTGGCCGGACTTCATCCGACGCTGGCTTCTGCCAAGGCCTTCGCCACGACCGATTTCCGCACCGATACTTCGGCCTTCACCATCCCGACGTTGATCATCCACGGGACCGCCGACCAGACCGTGCCCATCGACTCGTCTGCGCGCGAAGCGATCAAGCACATTCCGCATGCCCAAATGATCGAATATGACGGCGCACCGCACGGTATTCTCGTCACCCACAAATCAGAAGTGCTGCGCGACCTGCTTGCCTTCCTGAACGACGAAGAAGTTTCGGCAGGTCAGGAACCGTCCGGCGCCGACCGCATCGATCCCACAATCGCCGGATTGCAGCCGGTCTATTGATACGTATAGGGGACGGTGTGCACGAGCCCACCTCCCCCTTACAGATTCCTGATTTCCGGCTTTACTGGATCGCACGTTTCTCGGCCGTGATTGCGACGATGGGGATGGTCGTCATCATCGGCTATCAGGTTTATGACGTCGCCCGCGCCGACTACGCGATGAGCATTCGCGAGGCGGCGTTGCAGCTTGGACTTGTCGGGCTGTTTCAGTTCGTGCCACTGTTGCTGCTGACTCCTCTTGCAGGATGGGTGGCGGACCGGTTCGAGCGGCGGCTGGTCGCGCGACTGGCCAACGGCATCGATCTTTGCATCGCGCTTG
>JAYUYR010000083.1:0-7106 GCA_043752405.1 Sphingomonas sp.
TATCGAGGAGCTTTTCAATCTCGGCAACTTCGCGCGCTGACCCGGTTGGTGTGACTGTCCAATTACAGTGGGGATGGGTGGCGCGGTCACGCACTTGTACCGGGCCTAGGGCAATGCGCCAGCGACGCAGCGATCCGCTGCAGTTCACGCGAGCACTGCCACCAAGCGATCTTGAAGCTGGCTGGCGGTGTGCATGGGTTCCTTCGGCGTTCTTTTACACTGACGACGTTAGGGCTAACTCGGTTCACCAGACAAGTGGTCTGTTTGCTCGGAGATCGTCAATGGCAATGCTACGACAGGCCGGCCACAGAGGTAAGCGACGGCTACAAATTCACAGCCAAAGCTGCTAGCCGGCGGCCGTTTCCACCTCTTCAAACGTCGCACCACTTTTGGCGAGGACTGCCTTTTTGCCCGTGTAGTTCTGCCAGCGGCGAATGATCGTATCGCAGTAGCGAGGATCAAACTCGATCAATCGCGCTTTTCGGCCGCATTTCTCAGCCGCGATCAAGGTGCTGCCCGAACCGCCAAAATTGTCCAACACAATGTCGCCGCGGCTTGAGCAGTCTTTGAGCGCGTCGATTATCATCGCAACCGGCTTTACGGTGGGATGCATCGCAAGGTCATCTAGGCCTGATTTCGAAAGCCCTGAAACCCCGGCATAGTCCCACACATTCGAACGGTGTCGACCGCCCTCGCCCAACCCAAAGGTATTGATGTGGGGCGCACTGCCTTTCTTGAACACGAATACCATCTCATATTTACTACGGTAGAACGCACCCATGCCCGCGTTTTTCTTGTTCCAAATACAGACATTCTTGAGCTCGTCGAACACGCGCAGTCCGGCGATATTGAGCTCGGTCATGTGCCGCCAATCCATGCATATGAATGCAATTGCGCCGTCACGGCAAAGTGCTGCAGCCGGCGTAAAGGCGTCCACCAGAAACCCAACAAACTCGTCGGCGCTCATTTCGCCACAAGCCATCGCAAAGTTTTCGTGGCGAACGCGCCCTAATCCCGAGACATTATCCTCGATGGGAACGTTGTAGGGTGGGTCGCTGAAAATGACCCCGACCTGTTCGTTCCCAAGCAGCTGTGTGTAGACTTCCGGCATGCGCGCATCGCCGTTGATCAGCTTATGATTGCCAAGCAGCCACATATCACCTGATTGCGTGACCGTTATGGTGCTCTCGGGCGGGATATCGTCGTCGACTGAGTCCACGCCTTCGGTCCGAGCCTCGTCCAGGTCCTCATAGAGTGCGTCAAGTTCCGGAAGAGAGAAGCCAAGATCTGGTAAATTGAAATCCAGCGCATCGAGTTCCTTAAGCTCGAGCGCCAGCAATTCACGATCCCACCCGGCATCAAGCGCCAGCCGATTATCGGCCAACAGATATGCGCGACGCTCGTCTGGCGTAAGATGGTCCAATCGGACGACTGGCACTTCTCGAAGGCCGGCCTCGCGCGCGGCCAGTGCACGCGCGTGACCATAAACGATCTCGCCATCGCCGGCGATGCCGATAGCCGTGTTCATGCCAAATTGCTTGATGCTCTTAACAAGCTGCGCGATCTGCTTTTTCGGGTGCGTCCGCGCATTACGTGGTGACGGCCTGATGCTGTCAATCGGCAGATATTCGATCTCGAGCTTCACATTCGGCATCAAACTTTTCCTTCACGCTGCTTATTAGCTCGTCTGCAGATTTTTGGTCAAAGTACCGCGTGTATATTCGTTCTTTCCAATCCCAGCCCTTGGGTACTGCGCGCCTCAGACGACGACGGTACTTTTCGATGCGCTTTAATTCGGCCTGGTTTTCTGGGCTGGGGTCCCAACTGAATCTTTTTCGAGCGTGATCATGAAAGACAGCTGCGCCTTGAATTGCGGATTTGAGAACCTCCCAATGCTTGCGGCGCTCCCGCTCGATCGGACCGACAATCGTAACTTTATCTCCCTCAATTATGACATGGTCCGGGTGGGCAACATCTGGCGGTAGTTGCCGAGCTCTTCGCGCCTTTTCAAATAGCGTGGTATAGTGCGCCTTGCTTGTCCAAAACCAATTGATGCACTCGTTCCGCGCCGCGGCCTCGCGTGCGAACACAGGTTCTGCTCTCGCAAGAACCCTTGCACGCGCTTTTGTATCGCCGCCTAGCGCGTCAAGCCATTCCGCTAAGATCAGACGCTTTAAGGCATCAATCGGACCCTGTGAATCGCGCGAAACAGTCCGGGAAGCCATTGCAATAAAAAGTTCGTCGAACCGGCTTGCAGCGTCAGCGGAAGGCAGTGGCTCGGGCTTCGGCTTACCGCGGGGGCCGTGCGGGTTGCGTACTTCTCCGGGCTTGATTCTACCAGATTGTGGCGTCTTGTTATTGCGCCGGCCATCGGACCGCTTTGGCTCCGTGCGCTTGCCCTTTTTTCGGGTTGAGTTGGGTGTCGGGGTATCAGACCCAGGCGAAGAAGGGGGCATTCCATGAGCATCGGAAGACATAACAATTATCCTCAAATTTAAAGATCATTTTGTCTTTCTCCGATTTTTTGATGCGTAAGCTATTTTAGCAAAATCCACAAATTTTCATTGCGATTAGAGCGTTTTTCCGAGGTTTTCGCTTTCAGGGTCTGATCCTTCGGCATTTTCTGAGGTTTTACGCATTTTTACGCAATTTAACGAAGCAGCGCTTCCAGCTGCCCCACTGAGGAAGCCGCCGAATACCAAGCACATACGCCCGTAAGCTTGACTCAGTTTACGCCAAAATCATTTTAAGAAATGGGATTAGATGGGATTGGATGGGAATCGAGCTAAGAGACCGGTTCGGTTCGGACTGCCCCCACCACCAGCCCATATGAAATATGTAATAGTGGTGCCCGGGGACGGGATCGAACCGCCGACACTGCGATTTTCAGTCGCATGCTCTACCAACTGAGCTACCCGGGCCTTACGTGATGTTCCCACGCGAAGGCGCGCTCTTATGCCGCGCAAACCGGCCTGTCCAGCCTTCACATGCGCGTGACGGTCACGCTCTGGTTACGAAAGGTTGCCGTGCCGAACACCGTCATGAAGGCAATGTCGGTCGCGTCGCGGCCGACAGCGATGCGCACAATCTCTTGCGGGTGGGCCATTCCAGTTGCATCGACAAGATGCCAAGCGTCCTCCAGCCATACTTCGACGACGGCATGGAAATCAGGCGGGGTGACACCCGGCGCATAAGCCGAAACGACACGCGCCGGAATCATTGCGGCACGCGCAAAACTGGCGAGCAGATGCGCATAGTCGCGGCACACGCCCTGACGCTGGACGAAGGTGTCCGACGCGCTGGTATCGCCGTTCGAGGCGCCCGAGACATAGTCGACATGCCCCGCAATCCAGTCGCGCATCGCCTGAATCTTCGCGCCGCCGTGATGGTCAGCAAAATCGCGCTGGACGAACGATTCGAACTTGTCGCTCTCGCAATAGCGGCTCGGCAATAGATAGGGCACGACGAGCGCGGGCAGGTCGCGCGCATCTGCTGCTACCAGATTGGCGAGCCCAATGAACGGACGGTCGATCTCGACAATAGCGCTGTAATGCGCGTGGAATTGTCCGCTGGCCGCGGCCCAGGTGCGCTGGCCGACCGCTTCGTTGCCCTCCACCGCGCGCAGTTTTTCAGGCGAGGATACGGTCAGCCGGTCGCCGATGATGCGCTGGTCGGCCATCTGCGCGACTTCGACCTGAAGCAGCACATCATGCGGTTCAGGCAAGTCGTAATCGAGAACAACATCGATTTCGATGCGCATAGGTTTGACCTTTTCTTGAAGCGAAACTTGGCTATGCGCCGGAATGTGATTTTGGGGAAATCGATGGCGGCGATTATTGTTCGCGGGTTGCGTGCGCTGGGGGTGGGGCTGCTGTTCCTGACTGTTGCATTGTGTGTGGCGATCATTGTTGTGCCGCCGTTCCTCGACCGGATCTACTATGTGGGGCCCGACAGCAGCCATTATGACGGCGAGCGCTTTTTCAATCCCGATGGCGAGGACACAATGCGTCCGCCAACCGGAGGCAGTCGCGGCAATTTCATCATCCGCTATCTGCTCGGTAACGACGGTCGCCCCGCATGGCCCCGCCATGTTGCGGTTAAACAAGGTTTTGGCGCTGCTGCGGCCACCCCCTGCCCCGCAATGCGGCGTGGGGTGACCGAAAACTGGAAGCGCTGCGTCGACAAGGTGGACCCCAACCGGATGTTCGCGACGTGGATTGGCCACGCCACTGTCCTGATCCAGACGCAGGGGCTCAACATACTGACCGACCCGATCTATGGCGAAACGGCTGGACCTTTTGGTGTCGGTCCGCGCCGTGTCACGGTGCCTGGAATTGCGTTCGATGATTTACCCAAGATCGACGTCGTCCTGGTCAGCCATAATCATTACGATCATATGGATTTGGGTACACTCCGTCGGCTGTGGGACCGCGACAAGCCGCTGATCGTGACCAGCCTCGGCAATGATACGGTGATAAAGGGTGCCGGCATCCCGTCGGTCGCGCTCGAATGGGGCGGACGGGTCACGGTCAAGCCCGGTGTCGATGTAATCGTGACGCGCAACCATCATTGGGGCAGCCGCTGGTTCAGCGACCGCAACCGCGCGCTCTGGTCGAGCTTTGTTGTGACGCTACCCGGTGGTAATGTGATGTTTTCGGGCGATACCGGCTTTGACAACGGGCAGTGGCCGGTCGAGGCAGCTGCTTACGGTCCGGTTCGCCTCGCGCTCATCCCCATCGGCGCGTTCCGTTTCGTGCCGGGGCAAATGGGCGTCGGCAGCCATATCGGCCCCATCGACGCCGCCGAAGTTTTTGTCCGGTCAAAAGCGGCGCGCGCCATCGGCATCCATTGGGGGACGTTCCGCCTGAGTTTCGAAGCCTATGACACGCCACCCAAGCTGCTCGACGCTGTCATGAAATGCCGCGGGTTAAGCGGATTTGATACCGTCGCCATCGGTCGGTCGAACGAAATTGCAACTTTTACCCCGCCGGCTCCCGGCAAACCGCTTGACCCTGCCTGCATCGACACGCCTGCGGTTCGGGCACTCAAATGAAGCTAATTTTTGTCTACAATGCCAATGCCGGCATTGCGGCGGCTATCATGGACAGCATCCACAAGACGCTTTCGCCCGCGACCTATGCGTGCAGCTTGTGCGCAATCACTTATGGTGCTGTGCGGATGGACCCGGCGTGGAAGGCATGGCTGAAGATACAACATGCCGATAGCGTGTTTTATCACCGCGACGACTTCCTTGCCGCCTATCCGGATGCAAGGATCACGCTTCCTGCGATCTTGACCGAGCATAACGGAGTTATGACGCCCCTTTTGTCATCGACACAGATTGCGGCTGCGGAAAGCGTGGATCAATTGATTGTTCTGATTGAAGAGCGGTTGACCAACAATTAGGTTATTTCCACGGACTGAGCCGCATGGCCAGCCGCTGCAAGCGGAACGGTACCCAGTCGTTGACGAAATGCTCGAAAGCAACCGCGCGGTCCGGCGTATCCGCGGTTCCCGGTCGCGGTCGAAAGTTGGTATTGCGGCTCGGCACCGGCACCCCGTTTTCAAAAGCGGTGTAATAATAGGTCGCGATCGAGCGACGGCTGCGGTCCGGCGGACAGGACACGGGATCAGGAACGCCGTGATAGCTGTCGAGTGATGTGTTGAAGATGACGGCGCGCGCCATCAGCGGTTCGATCTTTTTGACCGGCGCAGCCATTTCCCTGTCCCAAAGTTCGAGGTTGCCGCCAAATTCAGCGGGCCAGTCGTCGTTGAGGTAGATCAACAGATTGAGGCGCCGCTCGACCTTCATCTTGCCGTGAATGTTGAAGTCGGCGTGGACACTCAGATGCCCGCCGCTACGCGTTTCGTGGAGGCCGCCGCCTTCGAAATAGGGATCGGAAACAAGCCCGCTGATCCCGGTCAGGTTTTTCAGGAAGCGCAGAAATGCCCGGCTGTTCAGCTCGGCGAGCAGGTTGCGGGTGCCGCCATGCGTCGTTTCCCCTGCATGATATTGATATTTCAGCCGCTCCTGCGCGCGATCAAAAAACCCTTTACCGTCGCGCGGAGGATAGTTGGCGGCAATATCGTTCAGAATGTCAGCATCGATGAAATCGTTGATGACGATGTGGGGAAACGGATCACCCGCGACATAGGCGTCATGAAGCGCGGCACCCGCTGCGGCACACTCGACCTCGTCGAAATAACGGTGGTGCCCGGCTTGATGCATAGTGAGCACTGACAACGCTTTAATCCCTGCTGGTGGTGACCGCATCCTATTCCTTGGCGGCGGCCGCATTGCAACCCTCGACACGCACAGTAACAAACCTTCGGGTCAAAGCGGCTTGCGCGCGAAGTTCGACATGGGTGTAGGTCCAGCGCGAGACGAGCAGCACGACCGCATAGACAAGGACAATCCACGCGATCCGCCCGGCATCACCGTCGATACCCACTCGCGGCGCGAGGCGGGACCAGGCAAACCCCAAGACCGCGATCACCGGCACATGATTGAGATAGATTGAAAAGGACCAGTGACCCAGTGTCGTCGCCATTTTGCCCTGAAATGCCTGCCCGAGTAGCCCTCGGTCGGTCCAGGTCGTCGCGACGAGGATGACAAAGGCGGGGATGACAAAAACATCGTGGACCGGCAGGCAAAGAATGGCGGTAATACTGGCCAAACTGGAGATTTGCAGCGCGGAGAGGATCACATCCGGCAATTGCGCGATTTGGTGCCGCCCAAAATAGACCAACACGCCGAGCAGAAATCCCGCAAGGCAACGCAACGGCGACCAGACAAGCGTAATGTCGAGATTGCCGTGAAAAAACGCTGCGATGTAAAATCCCGCCATGATCGCAATGCAAACGAGCCATGTCACGACCGGCCGCACGACATGCGACATGATGAACAGCGGAAACATAAGGTAGGCGAAAATCTCGGCGCTGATCGACCAGCTCGGGATGTTCCAGTCAGACCGCAGGGGCAGCCAGGCATTGGTCATCGTCAGCTGTCCCATCAGGACAATGAGACTTGCGGGCGTCCAGTCGAACGGCGGGCGTTGCGCCAGCGCAAGGTAGACAAGGCTGATCGCAGCGCGGAACAGGAACAG
>JAYUYR010000084.1:0-2735 GCA_043752405.1 Sphingomonas sp.
GCCGTCGTCGTATCTGCCGCCATCGAAGCCGACATCGCAACGATGCCTGCCGAAGACCGCGTCGAATTCCTCAGCGATCTCGGCCTGACCGAAACCGGCCTCACCCGTGTCATCCGCGCCGGATATGAGTTGCTGCACCTGATCACATTCTTCACGGTCGGCCCCAAGGAGGCGCGCGCCTGGACGGTCCACAAGGGCGCGACCGCCCCCAACGCTGCGGGCGTCATCCACACCGATTTCGAAAAAGGCTTCATCCGCGCCGAAACAATGGCTTATGCCGACTATGTCGCGCACAATGGCGAAGCGGGCGCAAAGGAAGCCGGCAAGTGGCGTTCCGAAGGAAAGGACTACACCGTGGTCGATGGTGACATCATGCTGTTCAGGTTCAACGTCTGATGCTCTATTTCGAGGACATCGTGCCCGGAACCAAATCTGCCTTTGGCCGCTATGAAGTCACGCGTGACGAAGTGATCGAATTCGCGACCAAATATGATCCGCAGCCTTTCCATCTGTCCGACGAGGAAGCAGCGAAAACGCATTTCGGGCGTTTGGCGGCGAGTGGGTGGCACACGGCCGCGATGATGATGCGGATGCTCGTCGACAACATGTCGGATATTCAACAAGCGGGTCTGGGTTCGCCGGGAATCGATGAATTGCGCTGGTTGAAGCCGGTCTTTCCCGGGGATGTCCTGCGCATCGAAAGCGAAATTCTCGACAAACGCCTCTCGCGTAGCCGCGCCGATATGGGGTCGTTCCGCAGCCGCTCGACAATTTTCAATCAGGATGATGTCGCGGTCATGACAGTGGTGTCGATCGGACTGGTGCGCCGGTCACCCGCGCCGAACTAATGCCCCGAAAATGCCATCAAGCTATGCACCGGAATTCCGGCGTCGCGTAACCGGTCGGCACCGCCCAAATCGGGCAGATCGATGGCAAATAGGGCGCCTACCACTTCAGCCCCCGCTTCGCGGAGCAAATTGACGCAGGCCAGTGCCGTACCGCCGGTTGCAATCAGATCATCGACGATCAGCGCGCGGTGGCCGGGTAATACCGCGCCGACGTGCAGTTCCAGCCGGTCGGTGCCATATTCAAGAGCGTAATCAACGCCAAGGGTGGCCCCGGGCAATTTACCCTTCTTGCGCGCCGGGATAACTCCCGCCCCCAGCGCCACCGCGACCGGCGCACCGAACAGAAATCCCCTTGCATCAATCGCCACGATTCGATCAGGTTTAAGCGGTTTTGCCAGCGCGACCATCGCATCGATGGAAGCCGAAAACCCGTCACCGTCCGCAAGCAACGTCGATATGTCACGAAACGCAATACCCGGCTTGGGAAAATCGGGGATGGTGCGGACAAGGGCCTTGAGCGCGTCCGCATCCATGCGTCAGACCTTCTTTTTCTTGTCCGCCCAGATCGTGCGATAGGCCGCATAGGCAAGGCCGGTAAAGATCAGCAGATAGATCATCGACGCCCAGCCAGCGATGATCCGGTTGCCCAGCTTGGGTTCGGCGGCCCAGGTGAGGAACGCAGTCACGTCTTTGGCTTGCTGTTCCAACGTTGCTTTCGTGCCGTCGGAATAGCTGACCTGATCGGCGACCAGCGGCGGTGCCATCGCTAGGTTGAGGTTGCGGAAATAGGGGTTGTAATAAAGTCCCTCGGGCGTTTTCACATCGGGATATTTCTTGATCAATGCCGCGGGCTGTTCCTGATATCCGGTCAGCAGTGAATACATATAAGCTGGCCCGTGTTCGCGCGCTTTGATGATGAGCGACTGGTCGGGCGGTATCGCATTGTTGTTCGCGGCACGTGCGGCGACATCATTGGCAAAGGGCATGGGAAATTTATCCGACGGCAGCGACTTGCGGGTCGTTGCTTCCCCCGTCGCTGGATCGATTGACGGCGTTTCGATCGCCCAGTTCTTGGCAATCGCTTTGACTTCGGGCTTGCTGAAACCAATATGTTCAAGATCGCGAAAGGCGACATATTTCAGGCTGTGGCAGGCTGAACAAACTTCCTTGTAAACCTGAAAGCCGCGCTGAAGCTGGCGGTTGTCGAACTTGCCCGCCGGTCCGGTAAAGGAAAACGACGCGTCCTTCAGCGGAAACTGTTTGGCGGCATAATGTTCGGCAGTCTCGATATGTGGTTCCGACACATAGGCGATAACGCCCCACATGAGCGACCACAACACAACGGCAACAAAGCCGATCCCTGCCAAAATGCCGAGCGGACGAACCATCTTTCTAAGTCTTTCTATTCAGCCGGAGCAAGCTGCGGCCCGCCTTGGCCCAGCCCGGTCGGTGCTGTTACTGTATCGTCGGCATAATCCTTGCCAAGGACGCTTTCGGCAATCGAATTGGGGAGCGGCAACGGCCGTTCGACCATCGACACAATCGGCAAAATGATCAGGAAATGAGCGAAATAATAAGCTGTCGCGAGCTGGCTCAGCATCACATAGGGTTCTTCGGCCGGGGCGCCACCGCACCAACCAAGGACGGCAATGCAGGGGATCAGGCCGAACCAGAAAAACTTCTTGAACAGCGGACGATAGTGCCCCGAGCGAACCGGCGACGTGTCGAGCCACGGCAGGAAAAACAGGAGGATGATCGAACCGAACATCGCGATCACGCCCCACAATTTCGCGGGCAGGAGGAAGTCCACCGTGAACGCGCGGAGGATCGCGTAGAACGGCCAGAAATACCACTCGGGCACGATGTGCGCGGGCGTCGACATCGGGT
>JAYUYR010000085.1:0-2722 GCA_043752405.1 Sphingomonas sp.
AACTTTGCCGAAGCAAAATCGGTTCTTCGCACCGCAATCCAGCGCGACAACAAGAACCCGTTTGCCTGGTATCAACTCGGTACGATCTATGCGCATGAGGGGGATCAGCCGCGCGCCCTGCTGTCGACTGCCGAGCGTTTCAACCTCGAAGGGGCAGCGCTTCCCGCCTTCACCAACGCGCAAATGGCGATGCGTGGCCTGCCCAAGGGAAGCAATGACTGGATTCGCGCGCAGGATATCGCGCTGGTCTCGCGCACGGCAATCGAAGAAGACCCCAAAATGCGCAGGCAAGCCAAAAAGCTTCCGCCTGCCGACCCGTTATGAATGAAGGACCCACACGGATCATGATCGGACTATTCGCGCTGGCGGCAGGGGCAGCGGCGACCGCAGCGGTCATGGGCAGCCGCACCGCGGTCAATACCGCCGATCGCGCGCAGATCGAAAAGATCGTCCGCGATTACATCCTCTCGCATCCTGAAATCCTGCCCGAGGCCATGGACAATTTGCGCGCGCGCGAAGTTGCAAAGGCCGTTCAGGCAAACCGCTCCGCTATCGAAACGCCCTTTGCCGGGGCATGGGAAGGGGCAACAAATCCCGACGTCACGGTCGTCCAGTTCTTCGATTACAACTGCAGCTATTGCCGCGCGTCGATGGCCGATATCGATAAGCTGCTCGCCGCCGACAAGCGTGTCCGCATTGTCTATCGCGAATTCCCGGTTCTCGGCCCCGACAGCGAGAACGCTGCACGGATCAGTCTGGCCGCCGCAAAATCCGGGAAATACGCGGCGTTCCACCGCGCGGTTTACGCCGCTGGTCGCCCCGAGCCGCGCGTGATCGAACGAATCGCCAAGGACTTGGGCGTCGACATTGCCTTTGCAACCACTCCCGCAGCGCAAGCCGAAGTGACGGCAAACCTGAACCTTGCGCGGCCGCTGGCTTTGTCGGGGACGCCAAGCTGGGTGATCGGCGACCGTGTGCTGTCAGGAGCCGTTGGCTATGAAGCGCTCAAGGAAGCAGTAGCGGCAGCGCGGGCAAAGTAGCTACTTCCTCACCGCAATCCACCCATCGACACTGCGCTCGAGCACATCGATCGGCACGGCCCCTTGTGCCAGAACGGCATCATGGAACCCGCGCAAATCGAATTTTGGACCCAGCGTCTTTTCCGCCCGGGTGCGCAGTTCGCGAATTTTGAGCTCGCCGATTTTATACCCCAGCGCCTGCCCCGGCCATGAGATGTAGCGGTTCACTTCGGCCTCGATATTGGCATCGGTCAGCGCAGTATTTTCGCGCATGAAGGCAATCGCCTGCGCCTTGCTCCAGCCTTTCGAATGTAGCCCAGTATCGACGACAAGCCGACACGCGCGCCACATCTCATACGATAGCCGCCCCATATTCTTCTCGGGGCTGTCGTAAATCCCCATCTCGATGCCGAGATGCTCGGTATAGAGCGCCCAACCCTCGACATAGGCAGTAAACCCGGTCAGATATTTGCGGAAATTGGCAAGGTCCATTTCCTGCTGCAACGCGATTTGATTGTGATGCCCCGGCACGGCTTCATGTGCGGTCAGCGCGGGGAGTTCCCACAGCGGCCGCTGGTCAAGCTTTGACGTGTTGACATAATAATGACCGGCAATCCCGCTCGGCGGAGATCCCGGCGAATAATAAGCCGTGGTTGTCCCCTCGGCGATTTCGTCCGGCACTGCGCGCAAGCCGTAAGGTAACCGCGGCAGCTTGCCAAAATATTTGGGCATCAACCCGTCAAGCACCTTTGCCTGTCGTGCCGCCGCCGCCATCAGCTCGTCGGGCGTCTTTGCATAATATTTTGGATTGCGACGCAGCTCAGCAATGAATGATGCACGATCAGCATATCCCGTCGACTTGGCGAGATCGTCCATCTCGCTGCGGATGCGCGCGACTTCATTCAAGCCGATTGCATGAATCTGGTCCGCCGTCATGGCAGTTGTCGTGTGGACACGGATTTGCAGGGCGTAATAATCCCGCCCCTGCGGCAGGTCCGACGCACCCACCGTCGCGCGGCATTTCGGCTTGTACTCCCGTGAATAATAATCGGCGAACTTGCGGTACTCGGGATTGACCACGTCCTTGATCACCGTTGCCGCCCGCGCCTTCATAGCGGTCCAGTCGGCCGCACTCATTCCCGTGGGTGCATTGTCCAGAAATGGTTTGTAGAATCGTGATTTCTCGACGTTTGGCGCGATTACGCCGGTAATCGACGTTTCGAACCCGTTCAGCACGACGCACGGCTGAACAAATCCGCCCGCCACTGCCGCGCGCGTGATCGTCAGCGCTGTGGCATTCAGCGCGGGATAGCCTGCCAACCGTTTCAAATAGCTTTCATAATCGGCGGCTGTGTTGAACGGTGAGCTATCCGCCAGCCCAACAAAATTCTGGTGCCATCCGGCATAAGTCGAAAACAGCATCATCCGCGCGCCGAAACGGTTGCCTTCGATTTGCTCGCCCAGCATACGCGTCAGGATCGCCTTGTCGGTACGCTCGCTTTCGGTCAGGCCTGCATCGGGCACCGCCGACAAGCGCGCACGAAACCCTTCGGCATCGCGGGCCGCGCGGTCGGCGGCGGCCAGACTGATGTCAGACAGTTTCCCATCGCCGCCACGTTCGCCCAATGTCGAGGCATATTCGGGGCTGTTCGCCATGACCCACGCCCAGTGCGCGTCGATGACGGCTTTCAGATCGGTCGAGG
>JAYUYR010000086.1:0-7066 GCA_043752405.1 Sphingomonas sp.
TCGGCAACGACCGCAATGATGTTCAGCCGGATCAACACGGCACTGTCGATCCCGATGCTCTACACGATGGTGACGCAGCAGGCCGGTCTGGTCGGCTAAAGCGTTTTGGCGGGCTGGCGCACGAGAACGAGCGCCAGCCCGACCAGCACGGCACCGAACAAGTCGAGCGCGCCGAGGGTTTCGTTGAACATCAGCCAACCGACGAACGCGGCGACAATGGGCTGAGTCAGCAGGGTCAGTCCGATGACCAGCGGGCTTATCCGCCCGAGCGCATAGACCATCAACCCCTGCCCCATGACCTGGCTGCCCAGCGCCAGCGCAACCAGCGGCGTCCAGCGGGTCGGCATAACCTGCTCGCCGAGCGCCAGCGCGAAAATCAGCAGCGGTAATGCGCTGGCGAGCGTCGATGCGGCGAGCAGCGGCAGCGGCGCCAATGTTTCGCGCGCGCGGGCAATCGCGATGAAATAGGCAGCGTAAAAGATGCCTGCGAGCAAGCTCAGCAGATCGCCGACGAGATGTTCGGGCGACAGTTCCGCACTGCGCCCCATCAGCACGGCCGCGCCGACGAGCGCGAGGAGGAGCGCCAGCCCCTGCCGCTGCGTGGGCCAGAGCTGCGCCACGGCAAAGCCATAAATCGGAAAGATGAGGCTCGCCGAATTGCCTAAAAGGGTCGCATTCGCCATCTTTGTTTGCAGGATCCCGACGTGCCAGCTCGCGAGGTCAGCCGCAAACAGCACACCCGAGGCAGCAATGACGAGGATGAGCACCGGCGTCATACGCCCTTTGGATTTCGGCCCGAAATGCGCCATCACTGCGATCACGGGCAATGCCAACGCCATCCGCCAGAACGCGCTCGCCACCGGCCCCGTGTCGGCCATGCGGACGAACAGCGGTCCCAGCGCGAGCAGCGCATTGGCGATCAACAGCGCGGCAATGCCATATCGCGCACCGCCCCCAAGTTTTTCTTCGCTAGCGGTTCCACTCATGCACCGCCATATGCGCGGGATCATTCCCGTTTCAAAGAGGAACCCGTTTATGCCGTCGCTGTTCGATTCCATTGATCTTGGTCCTGTTAAGGCGCCGAACCGCATATTGATGGCGCCGCTGACGCGGGGGCGCGCGACGCGTGACCATGTTCCGACGGCGCGGATGGCAACCTATTATGCGCAGCGCGCTTCAGCAGGGCTGATCATCAGCGAAGCGACGGGGATTACCCAGGAAGGATCAGGCTGGCCGTATGCCCCCGGCCTGTGGAGCCAGAACCAAGTCGAGGCATGGAAGCCCGTTACCGATGCCGTCCACGACGCAGGCGGACGGATCGTGGCGCAGCTGTGGCACATGGGGCGCATCGTCCACCCCAGCCTGCACGGCGAACAACCCGTGTCGTCATCGGCAACGACCGCGCCGGGCAAGGCACACACCTATGACGGCAAGCAGCCTTATGTGGCGGCGCGTCCGCTTCGCCTCGACGAAATCCCGCGCCTGATCGGCGATTATGTCCATGCCGCAAGGAATGCGATGGCGGCAGGGTTTGACGGGGTGCAGTTACACGGCGCGAACGGCTACTTGATCGACCAGTTCCTGCGCGACAATTCGAATTTCCGCGATGATATCTATGGCGGTCCAGTCGAAAACCGCATTCGTTTGCTTGATGAAGTTACGGCAGCGCTGGTCGGCGAAGTCGGTGCGGGGCGGACATCGGTGCGGCTGTCGCCCAACGGCGATTCGCAAGGCGCAGACGACAGCGACCCGGAAGCGCTGTTCACGGCAGCAGCCAAAGCGCTCGCCGCTCGTGATATCTCGTTTCTCGAACTGCGTGAACTCAACCCCGGCGGGTCGTTTGGTGCGACTGAAGTGCCGCGCCAGTCGCCCGCGATCCGCAAGGTATTTCCGGGGCCACTGGTGCTCAATCAGGAATATGATGCCGAGTCGGCGCAGGCCGCGCTCGATTCCGGGATCGCCGATGCGATCAGTTTCGGGCGGTCGTTCCTCGCCAATCCCGATCTGCCCGCACGATTTGCGGCGGAGGCGCCGCTCAATCCCGACATCATGGCGACATGGTACAGCCAGGGCGACGAGGGCTACACTGACTATCCTGCGCTGGAGCCCGCTGACGCCTGATCATTGTCGGGCGGGGGCGGCGGTAATAATATACGAATTCGCAACATATCGTAGCTTATCATGGCGAAGGGGCAGCATGGCCGGGACGCGCGCATTTTGGCGGAGTGAGACGATGGCAAACCGTGGCGTAGGATTTTTCGACAGCAAAGGGCATTTTTTCCGCACGCCCCACGAAGCGGCGCAAAGCGATCTGGCAGCGATGCTCGGCCGCATGGGCGATGGCGACAGTCTGGCGCCGGGTATTGCCAAAATCCTGCTCGACAAGCGTTGCGAGATCGAACTTATCTTCCGCGACTATGACGATATGGTTTTGGGCGGGCCGATCAACGCAAGCGATGCCCCGCGCGTCGAGCGGCGCAGGCAGGCGGCACGGTCAAATGTAACGCCGATCAATCCGGCCAAGTCAGCCTGATCAATGAAAAAGGCCGAAGCGGTAATCCGCTCCGCCTTTTCATGTTTCCCTAATCGTTGTGAAGTGTCAGGCGCTCGCAGCGCGATTGACGATGCGGCGACGGGCTGATGCGCCGACGATGCCAAATCCGACGATCATCATCGCCCAGCTTGTCGGCTCTGGCACAGCACCGGCAACGGCTTCGATCGACACATTGTCGACGCCCTGGTTGAAAAAGCCCTGATTATCGACTTGCGCAAAACGCAGTTGATAGGTTCCGGCCGCCAGCGTGCTGATGTCAAAGCTGTAGGCGATATAGGGTGACACGACCGGACCATCGATATTCAGATAAAAGTTCTGGACAACGTCAGCCGCTGCGGTGCTGAACGCTGACGCGGTCGACGTCAGAATATCGACACGAGCATGCTGATTGGGTGCCCCAGTGAAATCGAAATTGGGTGGGCCGATTATCAAAGGAATGCCGGTTTGCACGAACTGCTGAAAGCTGAGTGTCAGCGACGTCGTGCCCGGTGCGACGGTAAATGTCTGGAGTAGGGCATAGGCGCCCGGACCGGATTGGTCGGTCACCGAATAAAACCGACCGCCGAGCGCATTGGCGGCTGTCGCCATCCCGCTAACCGGCGTCGTCGAGCCGGGCGTATCAAGCTGGATCGAGCCGTTTGAGGCAGGCGCGTTAAGCGCCGTCCAGCCGGCATAGGTACCGGTTTCGAAATCGCCGTTGGTCAATAGTTGAGCAGCCGATGCCGGCGCCGCGATCAAGGCCAGCGTTGCCGCTGCAGTCAGAAGAATGCGCATGTGAAACCCCCATCTCATGTTCAGAGCGCGACTTGTGCCCCTCGCCAGATAGTTAACACAGCATTAATGACGGAACAAAGACGTTAAGTATGATTTTTTAAACCGTCCGATTTTGGTGCACTATCTGGCTTGCGTGTGCGCACAACATCAGCGGCAGGGAAAGCGCTTCTTCATCATCGCGTAGAATGCCTGCCGAACGCTTGTCGTTCGCTGTTCGGCCGGCGGAATGGCGCTGAACTCGGCGATGACCGCGGTGCTGTTAACGCCAAACTTTCCCGCCATCGGAGGGCATCCCAGATCGTTGCGACCTTCGGCACGTGCCTTGGCAACATCGGCGCGATAGGCAGGGCCAGCCGCCTTGAACTCGCGCATGACCAGTTTCAAGTCAGGTGAAAACATGGCGGCCATGCCCTTGGCCTGCAGCGCATTCGCCTTGGCAAGGAAATCGGCAACCGACATCGCGCTTGCCGGGGCGGAAACCGTTAACGCAATCCCGGTCGCAAGCCCCGCAATATTGCGCAACTTCAAGCCCCCGCCGCCGCCGGACCGCCGATGCCGCCTTTGGGACGCTTCGATTTCGGGATTGACGACCCGCCGACAATCGCCGCCGGACCCTTGTCCTTGCCACGGTCGCGCTCGATGGGTTCGCCCGCAATCGCGCGCTTCGATTCTTCGCCCGACAGCGTTTCATATTCGAGCAGCGCTTCGGCCAGCTTATGCAACTGATCGAGATTGTCGGTCAGCACCGTGCGCGCCGTTGCTTCGCCTTCTTCGACCAAGCGACGGATTTCCTGGTCGATCAGTCGTGATGTTTCCTCGGACACATTCTGCGAACGCGCGACGCTGTGGCCCAAAAACACCTCGTCCTGATTGTCGCGATAGCGCAGCCAGCCGAGTTTCTCGCTCATGCCATATTCCATGACCATCGAACGCGCCATATCGGTCGCCTGTTGGATGTCGTTCGACGCGCCGGTATTGAGCTCGTCATTGCCATAGATCAACTGTTCGGCAATGCGGCCGCCGAACGCCAGCGCCAGCCGCGCCTTCATCTGCTTCATGTTCATGCTGAAGCGGTCGCGTTCGGGTAGGTTCCAGGTCACGCCCAGCGCACGACCGCGCGGGATGATCGTCACCTTGTGCAACGGATCGCAATGCGGGACGTGCAGCGAGACCAGCGCGTGACCGGCTTCGTGATAGGCAGTCGCTTTCTTTTCGTCCTCGGTCATGACCATCGAGCGCCGTTCGGCACCCATCATGACCTTGTCCTTGGCTTCCTCGAACTCGAGCATCGCGACGAGGCGCTTGCCCTTGCGTGCCGCAAGAAGTGCCGCTTCGTTGGCGAGGTTCGCGAGATCGGCACCCGAAAATCCCGGCGTGCCGCGCGCAATCGTGCGCAGATCAACGTCAGGGGCAAGCGGCAGTTTCTTGGTGTGGACTTCGAGAATTTTCTCGCGCCCCTCGATATCGGGACGCGATACGACGACCTGACGGTCGAAACGACCCGGACGGAGCAACGCGGGATCGAGCACATCGGGGCGGTTGGTCGCAGCAACAATGATGATGCCTTCGTTCGCTTCGAACCCGTCCATTTCGACAAGAAGCTGGTTAAGCGTCTGCTCGCGCTCGTCATTGCCATTGCCAAGGCCCGCGCCACGATGGCGACCGACCGCATCGATTTCGTCGATGAAAACGATGCACGGCGCGTTCTTCTTGGCTTCGGTGAACATGTCACGGACGCGGCTCGCGCCCACACCGACGAACATTTCGACGAAGTCCGAGCCCGAAATCGTAAAGAACGGCACGCCGGCTTCACCCGCAATCGCACGGGCAAGCAGTGTCTTGCCGGTGCCGGGGCTACCCACGAGCAGCGCGCCCTTGGGAATCTTGCCGCCGAGACGCGCGAACTTGGTCGGGTCTTTCAGAAAGTCGACGATTTCCTGCAGTTCCTCGCGCGCTTCGTCGATGCCCGCGACATCGTCAAACGTGACCTTGCCTTCCTTGGCCGTCAGCATCTTGGCGCGCGACTTGCCGAAGCCCATCGCACCGCCTCCGGCATTCTTCTGCATCTGGCGCATCACGAAAATTGCAAGGCCGATCATCAGGACAAAAGGCAGCGCTTGATACAGCAGCAGCATCCAGATCGAGGCGGTTTCCTCAGGCTCAGCCGTGAATTTCACATTCGCCTTGGTCAGGCGTTCGATCAGTTGCGGATCGGCGGGTTTGTAGGTGCGGAAGGCTTCGCCATTCGACAGCGTTCCCGACACGATATTTTCGGAGATCTTGATGTCCTTGACCGATCCCTCTTCAACCTTGGCGATAAATTCGGAATAGGCGATGCCGTTACCGGCCGTCGCGCCTGTCTTGCGACCATCAAAAACCGAGACAAACACGGCCAAGGCGGCGAGGATGCCCACCCAGATCATCAGGCTTTTAATCCACGGATTGCCGTTCGGCGTCTTGTCGTCGTTCATACATGCCTCGCTTTATAAGACATAAATAAGCCGAATTACTTTAATGACAATGGAACGGCGCGCAGATTCATTGTTAACCGGTCGGACGGCGCGTTGGAGCGCGTCGAAACACCCATTTCGGGCCGCCACGCGCGATCACGGCGCCGATCGTGGAAGTGCCGCCCGATTCGAGCGTGACGACAAGCCTCGACAGCGGCACCCCGCGCGGCGCGCATTCGGGATCGACGTGGCGCAGGCAACGCAGGACAAGGCGGCGGAGAATTTCGTTTGGGCAATCGGTGACGTGCCGGTCAAACGAAACGTCGCCCTGATGGGTCACATGCCGCGCCTCCAGCGCATCGACGACCCATTCGATCGCCGCATCGGCATCGGCCAGCACGCCTGCACTTTCGACCACGGCCAGCGGATTGATCCAGTCTGCGCTGGCGAGCGACCTGCGCAGCCGCGCGCGGTCATAACGGTTGTCGCGGTTGGTCGGGTCATCGACAGGCATAATTCCGGCGTCTGCGCACAATCCCACCAGTTCGGATCGCCGCCAGCCAAGCAACGGTCGCACGACCCGCCCGTGCCGCGCCCGCACTCCCGAAAGACCCGCCACCCCTGCACCGCGATTGAGCCGCATAATGACCGTCTCGACCTGATCATCGGCATGATGTGCAGTCAGAATCCAGTCGATGCCTCGCGCATCGGCCCAGCCGTCCAGTGCCGCATAGCGCGCCACCCGTGCCGCTGCCGACACATTACCGCGCGGCAAACCGTCGAGCGTCAGGATCGCATGAGGAATGCTGCGCCCGGCGCAAAGGCTGGTGCAGAGGTCGGCAACGAACATCGCTTCATCGGACGATCTGTCGCGCAGCTTGTGATCGACAGTCGCCGCTTCGATGCGACCGGGGAATGCCGCTGCGGCGAGCAGCAGCAACGCCATGCTGTCGGGTCCGCCCGACACCGCAATGCCGATCCGGTCCTGCGGCTCTGCGGTGCTCAGCCGGTGAAAATCATCCGCAAAGCGGCGGACAAGCGCTTCAGGCAGCGCATTTTGCGTCAGCACGTCCCTTTGTCGCTTTCGCTTTCAGATCAGGGGCCAGTCTGGCCCCGTAAACATCCTGCAATTCGTCATAGACCTTGCAGGCGTCGGTCGTCTTCTTAAGCTTGGTCAGCGCCTGACCTAGCCAGTACAGGCTTTCGGGCGCGCGCTCGCCCTTGGGCATTTTTTGGTAATTATCATAGAAAGCAACGCTGGCCAGCGCGGGTTTGCCTTCGTCATAAT
>JAYUYR010000087.1:0-16551 GCA_043752405.1 Sphingomonas sp.
AGCACTTTTTCCTGTCTCAAGTGTTGGCAGCGCGCTGACAGGACTTTTCGGCCTACAGATGCTGGTGGTTGTGATCCTGACGATTGCGCGGCGCCTTTCCGAGCGTTTAAACCACACATCGCAAGCGGATGTCCTTTAGGTGCAAGAGTCTCAAACACGCGTTCAGTCGACAACATTAAGAATAGGGGCAACGCTAAGAAATGTTGCTATCTTCTGCACGGCTGCCGCATTTATATGGTGGATAGCTAACGATTTCATGATTTCTCAGTCCGAGGGTTTCGATCCTCTGCGATACGAGTTCTATGCCCGGCATGGGTTACCTCAAGCCTTTTCGGATTCATCATCCTATCGCATGGTTCTGCTACTTGAGTTTATCTATCAGTATTTGCCTTATTTCATCGGCTACGTAACGATAATGGCACTTATCATGTTTGGCCTGCGTTATTTTGATGACGCAGAGATTATTTCGATTGCGGTTTTTTCACCGATCACCTTCTATTATATTGCTCAGACAGGAAAAGATGGCATAGCAATATTGGCAATTATTGCATCTGCGATGCTAGTTGGAACAAAGAAGAACTTTGGATCTATATTATTCAGTTTTTTAGCTATAGGACTAGCTCTTTATGTGCGACCGGCGGTAATATTGATTATTCCCGTTGTGCTGGTGCAGTTCCGCTTCGGGACTCTATATGCATTGATTGCTTGCGTTCTTATAGCTGCGGTTTTTCTGGTAACCTTAGATGGTTATTCAATTCTGAGTAATTTAGAGGGTTTAACCGGCGACGAAGGTGCGGGGCAGTTTGCGCAATTGTTAAGGCGCTACACTTTCGGATATGAATTACAACCGATCTTATACAAAGTCGGTCTATTGTCGATATCGGTTTTATTTCAACCCATTTTGGGCTTTTTGAAATTCTATTTTGGATCGCCAACCTTTGTTCTTTTTGAAGGCGTATGTTTTTTAGGGTTTTTGCTACTGCTTTTGCGAGATCGGATTGCGCTGAAGTTTCTTGTCAGCTCATTGCCATGTGCAATAATTATTGGCGTCTCATCGCCATTTTATCACTTCAGATACATGGCGGTCGCTTACCCTGTTATATGGGCCTATTGTAGGTACTCTCCCGGTTGGGGACTCTGGCGTCCATCGCGGAAGGCAGTTGTTCCGGCGCCACATACTGACTTTCATTTGGCTCGCGCCTAGTTTCAACGATAAAATACGATCCCGTCACCAGCATCTGGTCAGCATAACAAAAGGAAATATCGTTGAAGGAAGCCTTGAAACGACTTTCAAAATTGGGCCTTGAGGTCAACTACGGGCTTGACGGTGGTCTCAGCGTTTTTGGCATGAACCTCAGCCGCGCACGCAAAAGCCATGCCGAACGTAGCGATAGCGCTTTGGCGCACTGCCGAAAGCTCGCACCCGCCACTGTGTTGGATGTGGGTTCGGGCGGTGGCCAGCACGCTGGCGCGTTTGCAAACGGCGGCGCGCAAGTCACGTGCATAGATTATGGCACGTCGATTTATGCCAAAACACTCATTCCGACACCAAATGTGCACGTAGTCAATGCAGACTTTGCCACCTGGAGCCCGGACCGCGCTTATGATCTTGTTTGGGCATCGCATGTACTCGAACATCAGCGCAACGTAGGCCAATTTATTGACAAGCTAATCGCGTGCTGTGCCCTCGATGGCCATGTTTGCGTCATTGTTCCCGCGCCGCACCGTCGCCTATGGGGCGGCCATGTTACGCTGTGGACGCCGGGACTCTTGGCGTACAACATCGTTCTGGCCGGCGTCGATTTAAGTGGTGCGACGCTCGAATATGGGTATCGCGAGACATGGATTGCATTCAGGCCCAAGCGCATCGATATGCCTGCGCTAACATTTGACTCCGGCGATCTCGATTTGCTCGCTCCGTATCTTCCAAAAGGTTTTCGTGAGAATTCGGAGCCTTGGTTTTAACATATGACACTCGATTCAATGAACGATCCGCACATTTCGATTATCGCAGGAGGCGCCGGATTTATTGGCACCAACCTTGCCAAGGCGCTTGTCGCGCAGAACCGGCGCGTCGTGATCGTCGACAATCTTTCAAATGGCAGGCGCGCCTACCTCGAACGCGATCCCGAGCTCGCGCACTTGCCCCTGATCGTTGCCAATCTGGCCGACCGAGCCGAGTGCGAAAGAGCATTTGCCGAAGTCGCAGAGCTCGGCCCCATTAGCGACGTCTGGCACATGGCTGCCAATTCGGACATTCCGGCCGGTGTCGCCGACCCCGATGTCGATCATAAGGATACGTTCCTTACGACTTTCGAGATATTGCGCGCAATGCATGCGCATAAGGTGAAGACACTGCACTTTGCCTCGAGTTCGGCAATCTATGGCGATCTCGGCGACGCGCCTCTGCACGAGGACATCGGCCCGCTATTCCCCATTTCGAATTATGGCGCGATGAAGCTGGCATCCGAAGCCCAGTTGAGCGCGGCAGCGGAGAGCTTTCTCGACCGGGTGGATATTTTTCGTTTTCCTAATGTGGTGGGGGTTCCCGCAACACATGGGGTCATCCTCGATTTCGTGAACAAACTTTTGGGCAACCATTCGATGCTCGACGTGCTCGGCGACGGGACGCAGCAAAAGGCCTACTTGCACGTGTCCGATCTCGTGGCAGCGATGCTGTTTATCGCAGACCGAAGCGCCGCCAAGGTCGAGCCGGTCAATATCGGCCCTGTTGATCGCGGCGTGACCGTGCGCTGGATTGCCGAGGCGGTCGTGAGGCGTGTTAGCCCGTTGGCACGGATTGCCTACGGGTCTGGAAACAAGGGCTGGGTTGGCGACGTGCCGCGCTTCAACTATTCGACGGCACGACTGCAAGCCTATGGATGGGCACCACAGATGGGTTCGGAGGCCGCCGTCACGCGGGCGATCGACGAAATCGCTGTCCAACAGGGTCTTTGACGGCGCAAGGACTTATATGGCTAATAATCTGCGACCACGCGTGACGTTCGTTGTCCCTGCGTTCAACGAAGCTCCCTCTGTTATGGCGGAGAGCTTTGCCAGCATCGTCGCGCAAGACTTTGCGGACTTCGAATGCCTGGTGATCGACGAAAGCATCCGTGCGGAATCCGTCGCCGCGTGCGAAACGCTGTGCGCTGCAGACCCGCGCTTCAGGCGGATTGTGCCTACATCGCGGATCGGGCTTGCGGCGAGTCTAAACCTCGGCATTGCGGCGGCACGCGGCGACTATATCGCGCGGTTCGATTCGGACGACATCTGCGCTCCAGATCGCTTGTCGCTGCAGGTTGCGATGCTGGATGCGTCCCCCCATGTCGGTGTACTTGGCGGCGCGCTGCGGATCATCGACAGCAGTGGTCACGAACTGGCGATGCGCGCCTATCCGGTCGATCACGAGACGATTGCCCGCCGCTTCCATTCGACAACTCCTGTTGCACACCCTACTGCGATGGTCCGTAAGTCGGTTTTCAACGCCGTGGGACTTTATGATCCAACTTTCCGTTTTGCCGAAGATCTCGATTTGTGGTTGCGCATGCTGAATGCGGGGGTCGTCTTTGCCAATCTTCCCGACACACTGGTTCATTACAGGCAGAACCGGACACAGCGCCACCAGGACCATTGGCGTTTCAACCTGCGCGCTCGGCGCAAGAATTTTGTGGCACAGCATTTGTTACGCAGAATTGTCGGGATCGGTGCGATTGGCATCTGGCGTTATACGCCGCCTAAGGTTCAAGCGGCTATCTTCAGAGCGCTATTGTTGAAATCCGCATGACCATGAGTGCCGCGATACCCACCAAATGCAACGTCGCTATCCTCGCGGGCGGTATGGGAACCCGCTTGAGGTCGCGGACCGGCGACATTCCAAAGCCCATGGCGCATCTCTGCGGAAAGCCGGTTCTAGAACATCTGATCGATATGTGCCGCCGTTACGGACTGCTTCACATTGCGCTGCTCGTTCATCATCGGCATGAGGCGATCTCGGAGTATTTCGGTGACGGGAGCAAATTCGGGGTCGCGCTGACCTATTGCATCGAGCAGGATGCGCGAGGGACAGCGGGTGCGCTCAACGATGCCTTGCCAGTGCTCGACGATATTTTTGTCGTTCTTTATGGCGATACCTATGCCGACATCAATCTTCGGCAGATGTACGATTGGCATGTCGCGGGCGCGAGCCAGGCCACGATTTTCGCGCATCCCAACGATCATCCGGCGGACTCCGACCTGATTGAGATGACCAGTGATCATCAGGTGGTGGCAGTCCATCCTTATCCGCACCCTGCCGGTGCGCTGTTGCGCAACATGGTGAACGCAGGACTTTACGTCTTCAATCGCGATGCTGTCAGTGCCTACCTTCCCGCAACCGGCAAGTCCGACATCGCCAAACACACGCTTCCGGCGCTTCTGCGCGGTGGCGTCCGCGTCAACGGCTATGTTTCTCCCGAGTATATTAAAGATATGGGTACACCCGAACGGCTCGACAAAGTCGAAGCCCACATCGCCAACGGGCTGCCAGGCAGGCTGTCGGGACGTACCTTGCGCCGCGCAGTATTCCTCGATCGCGACGGTACGATCAATGTTGAAGTCGGGCACTTGAAAGAACCCGATCAAGTCACCCTCATTGAAGGATCTGCGCGCGGCATCAAATGCTTAAACGGCAGCGGACACCTGGCCATAGTCGTGACCAACCAGCCCGTGCTGGCACGCGGCGATGTCGATGGACCGGGGCTAGAGCGCATTCATGCGCGGATCGACCAGC
Organism: Sphingomonas sp.; assembly: GCA_043752405.1. Lineage (GTDB taxonomy): Bacteria > Pseudomonadota > Alphaproteobacteria > Sphingomonadales > Sphingomonadaceae > Sphingomonas_O. Next base: position 4,772 of record JAYUYR010000087.1, read on the forward strand.
TGCTTGGAGCTGAAGGCGCCTATCTCGACCGCCTCTATTTTTGCCCGCACCACCCCGATCGCGGTTTTGAGGGCGAAGTCATCGCGCTAAAAATGACGTGCGATTGCCGAAAGCCCTCCCCCGGTCTCATCAATCGTGCAATTGATGATCTTGGGATCGATTCGGCACAATCCTGGATGGTCGGCGACTCTTATGCAGACGTGTTAGCCGGGCACCGGGCAGGTTTGCGGACAATCTTGATCGAGACAGGACGAGCGGGCTCGGACCATATCAATTTTTACGAACCCGATCACCGCCAGCCGGACCTGGAGTCGGCAATTGCATTCATTTTGGCAGAGGCGGATATGGGCGGCAGGGAGCGAATAGCAGTGGTCGGCAAACAATGATTTTGAGCAAAACACCACTACGAATGAGCTTTGTCGGCGGTGGCAGCGATATGCCTTCGTTTTACGAGGAGGAGCTTGGCGCCGTCCTTTCTACAACAATTGACAAATACATCTACATTGCCGTGAATGCAAAGTTCGACGGTCGGATCCGTGTCAGCTATTCGCAAACCGAAGACGTCGATCACCGTACTGAGGTTCAACACCCGCTTGTTCGGGAAGCGCTGGCTAAGGCCCGCATCGACGGCGGAATCGAAATTGCGTCTCTAGCCGACATCCCGTCGAAGGGTTCGGGCCTTGGATCGTCAAGCAGTTACACGGTAGGCCTGCTCAACGCGCTTTATGCCTATCAAAGTCGCTATGCTTCGAAAGCCGAGCTGGCATCCGATGCGTGCGAAATCGAGATCGAAAAATGCGGCGAGCCGATCGGCAAGCAAGACCAATACGCCGCCGCCTTCGGTGGATTGAACCTGATTCAGTTTCATCCCGACCGATCGGTTCAAGTCGATCCGGTTCTGTGCTCGAATCAGCTGACCCGCGAGCTCGAAGATAACATTCTTGTCTTTTTTACAGGACGCACGCGAAGCGCATCTGCGCTCTTGGCTAAGCAATCCGAAGCATTGAAAAGCGAAGACCGAAAAACAATCATGCGCCAGATGGTCGCGCTTGTATTCGATCTAAAGCGCGAACTCGAGCAGGGATCAATCGCAAACGTCGGGCCTATTCTTCATGCGAACTGGATGCTAAAAAGCAAATTGTCCGACGGAATTACCGACGGCGAAATCGACCGCTGGTATAACACCGGATTGGCAAACGGCGCTACAGGCGGAAAACTGCTCGGCGCGGGCAACGGTGGATTTATGATGTTTTTTGCAGCTCCAGAGCGGCACGCTGATATCATAAAGGCGCTTTATCCCCTAGAACAAATGCCCATCCGGTTTGATCAAGGCGGTACGCAAATCGTCTTTTACCAAAACAGCAATTAGGTAACAATTATGGCAACCATACCCTTCTCCATCGATGAGTATTTTAAGACGCATGCGGCGTTGCATGCGATGTGCGATCAGTCAGCGATCTCAAGTGCCATCGATCTGATCCGACAAAAGTTTGAAAGCGGCCACAAGATTATCACGTGCGGCAATGGCGGCAGTGCATCGACTGCGTCGCATTACATCACCGACTGGAACAAGATGATCAACCTGGCCACTGGAAATAAATTCCGGGGCATTAGCTTATGTGACAACGTCGGCTTGATTACGGCTTATGCGAACGACATCGATTATAACGAAGTTTTTGCTGGTCAGTTAAAGGCGCTAATGGATCCCGGAGATCTGGTCGTCGCAATAAGCGGAAGCGGCAATTCACCGAATGTGCTAAAAGCGGTCGAATATGCAAACGAAGCTGGTGGGGAAACTCTCGCTGTTGTTGGCTACGACGGCGGCAAGCTCATGCCAATGTGTCACCAGTCGTTCCTCGTGCCGTCATTCGATATGCAGCTTTGTGAAGACGTCCATCTTATGTTTGGACACATGGTGATGAAAACACTGTGTGTGAGCGATATCGTTACGACATGATCGACCGATTGTGCGCGGCCTACAGCAGTGTCACAACTGCCGCGGGCAGCAGAGCTATAATAAGGTAGACAACAAGGCCTTGCGGCCACCCGAGTGCGTCCTGAAGATAATGGTGCAGGTGGTCGCGATCAGCGGACATCGGTGAACGTCCATTGCGAATACGGACGTAGGTCAAACGGAACGAGTCAAGTACGGGCACCGATAACATCAACATGACATCTTCGGCGGATAGTTGTCGATCTGCACTGGATGCGGATGTGTTGTAGATGATGATCGTTAGCAAACCGACAGCAGTAGCAAACCCGTATGATCCACCATCACCTAGAAACAGCAAACCGCGCAAATTCAGAATCAGCAATATTGTGAGTGCAACACACAATGGGACGATCGCAAACAGCAATTCAGGCGGCGCAAAATAAGACAAAATCAGTAGCCAGCCGATGCACAGGCTTATGACCAAGCCGTTTTTGCCGTCTGCCATATTGACGGCATTCACCAGACCGACACAACACAGAACAGTGAACGCAATCGAAAGCAACCAAGATCCGACACCCAAACGCACATTGAGCATCTCAAAATTAAGGATTCGGACCGAAAACATCGGATCAGCCATGGCTAAAAGGCCAAATACTGCGCCGGCAATAACAATTCTTGCTGTAGCCGACAATGAATGCCGATCATCTGCCAAACCAACAAAGGCCATCGAGATTGTCGCAACAGTAAAAAGCAGTATTGTGTTGCGATATACGCCAACCTCGCCAAACCAAACCGAAATTGCGATCGACGGCAATATGACGAGTACTAGGGCCAATCCACCGAGTAACGGTGTATTATGCCGATGTAATTTGCGCTCATCAGGCACATCCATAAGTCCAAAAGACGTACAGATCCTCATACGAAAAAACACGAGAAAAACCGTACCTGCAATAACGAGTAGGTTTGCAACAGCGAATGACGTCACTAGCATTGCGTCAAAGCCCACCAATTATATCGACGAGCATGCAACCGGCACTCGACCATAATCGAGGCCATACTTCCAATAAAGCCAAGGCTTTGCTTAGCGGTCATGCAAATGGATCGTCGACTATTGGAGTTTTGATTAGCCAGAATGACGACGGAATCCTTGACAGCTTTTTTTGCTGATTGGACTTATCCAGATGACAGTGCTTATGCACTATAACTATCCAGATAGATGTCAAAAAACTCAATTACGCAGATTCAGATAAAAAAAAGAGCACTGCGAACAGTGCCCTTTTTAAAAGATCAAAACATAATTTATGGGCTTTTGCTGCTATCGGCAGCGATCACAATGCCAGCAATCACAGCTGCTGCTGCGAGAACAGCGATGATGATGCTGCTTCCGGTGGCTTTGTTGGTGCGGCGAACAGGTGCGCCAACACGGGCAGCCACGGCACCGCTTGGTGCGCTAATGGCGAGCTTGCTTGCAGCAGGTGCCGCAGCAGCGATAGTTGGAACAGCTACGAGCGACAAAGCCAGAACGGCCGATGTCGCGATTTTGGAAACGCTCATTTATAAACTCCCTTGATTCGTCTAAGTAGCGAACTCTTCGAAGCCAATGGCACTAAACCAAAGCCACGACAACAAAAAAATGGATAACGGAGGAGAATTTCCTTGAGTTACCCAGCGTTCAGCGAATTGATCACGTTGTCGCAATCGATCTGCAGAATAGGCAGTCTATTATATGAGTTAAGAAATTGTGACAATGCGTTTCTTAATGCCAAAAGCCCTGATTTCGGGGACGAAATGACCAAAACAGGCGACAAACGGTGATCGACGCAGAAATGTCGGTCGTGCGAAGACAGCTTTGTCATGAACCGAATCATTCCACAGTGTATACGCGCCCAATATGTTCGGAGTGTGATATTTAAGCAACAATGCATGGCGGCGGTAAACCCAAACACGCAGAATCTGGTGTTCGGAGCAACGGCCCTATAATGCGCAAGCCGATTTGCAGGACACCGCTATGACCCCGACAATCAACAACACGCCCGTCAATGCCGTCGGCCTCGGCTGCATGTCACTCAGTTGGGCTTACGGCATCCCGCCGAGCGCCGAGGACGGGGCAAAGCTGCTCCATCGTGCGCTCGATGCCGGATATAATCACCTCGACACTGCGCGGATTTATGGTCTCGGCAAGAACGAAGCACTCATCGGTGCGACACTGAAGGGGCGCCGGCGCGAGTTCTTCCTCGCGTCAAAAACCGGTATCTTCGTCGACGGCGAAAAACGCCGGATCGACTGTCGCCCCGAAATGATCCGCGCCGCAATCGAACAAAGCCTGACGCTGCTCCAGACCGACCACATCGACCTCTATTATCTTCACCGCCGCGATTTCGACACGCCGATCGAGGATTCGGTCGGCGAACTCGCCCGCGCGGTCGAGGCTGGCAAGATCGGCAGCATCGGCCTGTCCGAAATGTCGGCCGACACGCTGCGCAAGGCATCCGCTATCCACCCCATTGCTGCGATGCAGACCGAATATTCGCCGCAAACGCGCAATCCTGAACTTGGGGTGCTGGCCGCCTGCGCCGTACTCGGCACGACATTTGTCGCTTTTTCGCCGGTCGGACGCGGATCGCTGTGCGGGACATTGCGCGATCCGGCAACGCTTCCAGAAGGCGATTTGAGAAAGTCCTGGCCGCGCTTTGTGGGCGAGAGCTGGACGAAAAACCTTGCGCAGATCGACGCCTTCGGTGCAATTGCAATCGACGCCGGAGTCACGCCTGCGCAACTCGCACTCGGCTGGGTGCTGGCTCAGGGGGATCATGTCGTCGCCATTCCCGGCACCGCGTCGATCGCCCATCTAGAGGAAAACATCGCCCGCCATCAGTGGCGACCCGATGCCGGAGTGATCGCCAAAGTCGATGCCCTTATCAACGAACATACCGTCGCGGGATCACGCTATCCCGCGGCCATGCAACGCACCATCGACACCGAAGAATTTGCATGACAGTGAATAGCGCTAGGCGACGGTCGAACGCACCGCTACATTCTCGCCATGCTTGACACAGTCTCAAAAATCCAGGTCATCCGCCGTAAAGACTATACGCCACCCGACTGGCTGGTTCCCGATATCGCGCTCAATTTTGACCTAAGTCCCTCAAAGACAACTGTTTCATCGATTTTATCGGTCGCCCGCAACGGCGACCACGACCGCCCCCTCATCCTCGACGGCGACGGCCTTACCCCTCGCGCGGTGCGTGTCGATGGCGAAGTGACCAACGATTGGCAACGGGACGGCGACCGCCTGATTATACCTTTATTGAGCGCCAGCGCGACCGTCGAAACCGAAGTTGAAATTGCTCCCGAACGCAACACCAAACTTATGGGCCTTTATGCGTCGGGCGGCCTCCTCTGCACCCAATGCGAAGCCGAAGGGTTCCGCCGGATCACCTTTTTCCCGGACCGCCCCGATGTGCTGAGCCGCTACACCGTCCGCATGACGGCTTACAAAGCCGCCTTCCCCGTCCTGCTCGCCAATGGCGACAATGTTGCAAACGGCGACTTGCCCGATGGACGGCATTGGGCCGAATGGCGCGATCCGCATTTCAAGCCATGCTATCTCTTCGCGCTCGTTGCCGGAGACCTGGCTGCGAACCGCGATACCTTCACCACGATGTCCGGCCGCAACGTCGATCTCGGCATCTGGGTCAGCGAAGCCGACCTGCCCAAGACCGCGCACGCCATGCACGCGCTCAAAACCTCGATGAAATGGGACGAGGATGTCTATGGCCGCGAATATGACCTCGACGTCTTTAACATTGTCGCGGTCGACGATTTCAACTTTGGCGCGATGGAGAACAAAGGGCTCAACATCTTCAATTCGCGCTACATCCTCGCTGATCCCGATACTGCGACCGACATGGATTATGACGGCGTCACCGGTGTCGTCGCGCATGAATATTTCCACAACTGGTCAGGCAACCGCGTCACTTGCCGCGACTGGTTCCAGCTTTCGTTGAAGGAGGGCTTCACGGTCTTTCGCGACCAGCAGTTCAGCGCCGACCAAGGCTCTGCCGCCGTCAAGCGGATCGAGGACGTCCGAATGCTCCGCGCCGCGCAATTCCCCGAAGATGCTGGCCCGCTCGCCCACCCGATCCGCCCCGACAGTTATATGGAAATCGGCAACTTCTATACCGCGACCATTTATAACAAGGGCGCCGAGATCATCCGCATGATGCACACGATGCTCGGGCCCGAGAAGTTCCGCGCCGGCACCGACCTCTATTTCGAGCGCCACGACGGCCAGGCCGTAACCTGCGAAGACTTTGTGAAAGCAATGGAAGACGCTAGCGGCACTGACCTCGATTCCTTCCGCCTGTGGTATTCGCAAGCCGGCACGCCAAAAGTAAAGGCCGCATTGCGCCATGACGGCACCACCGCCATCCTGTCACTCTTACAAACGGTGCCGGCAACACCCGGACAGAGCGAAAAATTCCCCATGCCGCTCCCGCTTAAAGTGGCGCTGTTCGACCAGGCATCGGGAGAGAAACGCGCCGACCGGCTGATCGTGCTCGACAACGCCTCGACCGAACTCCGCTTCGAAGGCTTTGCCACGCCCCCCGTTCTCTCGATCAACCGCAGCTTTTCCGCCCCCGTCATGGTCGAAACCGACCGGACAGCGGCGAACCTCGCGTTTCTTTCGGGTCGTGACGATGATCCATTTGCGCGATACGAAGCAATGCAGCAGTTGATGCTCGATACGCTCGTCCTTGCGGTATCGTCGGGACAGGCCAATCATGCCGCCGTGGTCGATGCGGTGGGAAATACCCTAGCCGACCCCGCGCTCGATCCCGCGTTTGTCGCCGAAACCGTCCTGCTCCCCAGCGAAGCCTTCATCGGCGATCAGATGCTGCTCGTCGATCCCGAAGCAGTCGCCTTGGCCCGCGACGCCCTGCGCGCCGACCTCGCCAAAGCGCATGAAGCGCAGTGGCGCTCGCTCTACACGCGCCATGCCGCCAAAGCCTTCGCATATAGCCCAGCGGCAAAGGGCGCACGGCGCATCCGCAACCTCGCGCTCGGCTACATCGCCGCGACCAAATCCGCTGACGCCCCGGCGCTTGCCTTCGCCCAGTTCGACGCTGCCGATAACATGACCGACCGGCTCGCAGCGCTCGGCAATCTGGCAAACGGCGATGCCGATCAGCGCGAGGCCGCGCTCGACATTTTCTACAAACGCTACCGCGACAACGCGCTCGTTCTCGACAAATGGTTTTCGACGCAAGCCTTGTCAGCCCGTCCGGACACGCTTGAGGCCGTCACCGCGCTTCTCAAGCATCCTGACTTCACACTGAGCAACCCTAACCGCTTCCGCGCGCTGGTCGGGGCGTTTTCAGTCAATCAGCGCTGGTTTAATCGCGCCGACGGCGCCGGTTACGCGCTGCTTGCCGACCAGATCATCGCTCTCGATCCGATCAACCCGCAGACTGCGGCAAAGATGGTGCCCCCCTTGGGACGCTGGCGGCGGTTCGACTCATCGCGACAAGCGCTGATCCGCACGCAACTGGCGCGGATTGCCGGGACCACTGGCCTGTCGAAGGATGTGTACGAACAGGTAACGAAAAGCCTGGGGTGACTACTTCACCCAGTCCGCCACATCGGCGGCAACCTTGTTCGCCGCCTCGTTCAGCGCAGGCCCGACCGTCGTCGCATCGATGACGCCAACGGCCACGCGCGCTTCGAACCGGCGGTTGTCCAAACCCTTGTCGCGCGCAATGACCGCATCATAAGTCACGACCGCTTCACTCTTGTCCTCGTCGATTCCGAACATCAGCAAACTGCCCTGCACGCGCAGTCCCGGGTCGGTCGTATATTGGCGCAGGTCGAGCACGATCTTGCCCGTCTTTGCCGCGACGGTTTCGCTCAGCAAACGCTGGAACAGCCGCGCGGGGCTGTCGATCCACGCGGCGTCCTTGACATAGGCAATCGCGATTCCCCCGCGATACACCGGCACACGCGTCGCCATGATCGCCGCCGGGGCGCTGGGCGAAAGAATTGTAATCGTCTGCCCCGCCCCAGCGGATCGCGTCACGCCAACCGGCACGACCGAGGACGAATCCAGCGTCAGCAGCTGCTTGGGCGGCTTCCCTCCGAAACTTACGCACCCCGCCAGCGGCAGTAGCAAAAGGGCGACTAGTGACGTCTTCATTTCTGGCCTCCACCGGGCTTGTAATCGGGCAGTTTGGGCGACCCAAGGATGCTGGTCGCGCCGCCCTGATCAATCTTGGCGGCGACTGCCGACAGGCTTTCGGACATGACGCGCAGGTCACGCACCAACTGGCCGACTTCGGGCATCGTCGTTTTTGAAAACGCCTGAACCCCTGGCTGTGCCTCTTTCAACGTTACATCGAGCGTATCCATGCTGCGTTTTGCCGACGCCACGGTTTGCCGCAGGTCGGATATGAGCGGTCCCGACTGACCGTCCACATTCTGGGCCAGATTCCCGATCTTTTCGATGGCATCCCCCGCTTGGCGAATGGCAATGCGCGTATCGACCAGCGTCTTGGCAATGTCGGGTCCGCGATCCGCCAGCGCATCGGTCAAACGATTGGTATTGTCGAGAATGCCCGCAATCGACGCCTGGTTCTTGTCCGAAATCAGTTCCGACAGTCGCTCGGTCAAAGTCGACAGACGCTCGAGCAGTTGCGGTGCCGAATTGAGCAACGCCCCCAATCCTCCGCGCTTGGTCGGGATAACCGGCCGTCCTGCGGGGCCCAGGTCGGTAATCGCCGGCATCCCCTTGACCGCGCCGTCGAGCACGACCGTCGACGGCCCGGTAAAGCTGCCGAGGATCGTCGCCGCTGTCCCTTGCAGGACCGGCGTTTCTTTCTTCAGCGACACGCGCACCCGCTTAAATTCGGGATTATCCCGCCATAATTCGATTTCTACAATCTGTCCCGACGGCACACCCGAAAAGCTGACGCTCGATCCCTCGGCCAGCCCTTCGACCGATTGTTTGAAGAAAATGTCATATTCCTTGGCATCGCCGCCCGACAGCCCCGACAGCCAGACAAGAAACGCCGCCAGTGCGGCAAGCAGGGCCAGAACCACGCCGCCGACAAGAATATGGTTCGAACGCGTTTCCATCAAGCCGTCTCTTTCTCGTTCGCGTGAACCGCCGCCGTCGCCGCACGACCGCGCGGTCCATTGAAATATTCCTGAATCCACGAATGTTCGGTTTTAAGCAATTCGTCGATTGTCCCTACGGCAATGACTTGCTTGTCGGCAATCACCGCCACCCGATCGCAGATGGCATAAAGCGTATCGAGGTCATGCGTGATCAAAAAAACCGTCAGCCCCAGCGTCTTCTTGAGCCCCAGCGTCAGTTCGTCAAAAGCCGCCGCCCCGATCGGGTCCAACCCGGCGGTCGGCTCGTCAAGAAAAAGTAGTTCGGGATCGAGCGCCAGCGCGCGCGCCAGTCCCGCGCGCTTGCGCATACCGCCCGACAATTCGGACGGATACTTCGGCGCCGCGCTGGCATCCAAGCCCGATGTCACGACCTTGTAGGCGGCTATCCCGTCGAGCAACGGCTGGTCGAGTTGGGGGTAGAATTCGCGCAACGGCACCTGCACATTTTCCGCGACCGTCAGCGTTGAAAACAACGCCCCGCCCTGAAACAATATGCCCCAGCGTTTGCGGATGTCGAGCGTCTCTTCCTCGTTGCGGTCGATCATCGATTCGCCAAAGACTTCGATCTCACCCGCTTCAGGCATCTGCAATCCGATGATCGAGCGCATCAGCACCGACTTGCCCGTCCCCGATCCGCCAACAACGCCCAAAATCTCGCCGCGTCGTACTTCGAGGTCAAGACCGTCGTGGATGACCGCATCGTCAAAGCGGTTCACGAGGCCGCGTACGGAGATGGCAATTTCGCCTTCCGCCATTACGCCCAGCCGATCATCGTAAAGAAAACCGCGAAAAACGCGTCGAGCACAATGACGAGGAAGATGGCCTGCACCACTGCAGAAGTCGTGCGCAGGCCAACTTGTTCCGCATTGCCCTCGACCTGCATCCCTTGGAAACAGCCCGACAAGCCGATGATTGCGCCAAACACAGGCGCCTTGATCAACCCGACATACACATCAGTCATGGGCACGACTTCGCGGATGCGCTGGATGAACGTGACCGGCGGAATACCGAGGCTGACCCAACAGAACAGGCCGCCGCCGAAAATCGAAATGATCGTGGCATAAAAGCCGAGCAGCGGCATCATCAACACGCTGGCAAACATGCGCGGCAGAACCAGCGCCTCGACCGGTGACACGCCGATCGTGCGCATTGCATCGATTTCCTCGGTCAGCTTCATCGTGCCGAGCTGCGCAGCAAAGGCCGAACCCGACCGGCCCGCGACCATGATCGCCGTCATCAGCACGCCCAGTTCGCGCGTCGTAATCCGGCCGATCAGGTTGATCGTGAAAACTTCGGCCCCGAACTGTCGCAGTTGGACCGCCCCCTGCTGTGCGATGACAATGCCGATCAGGAAGCTCATCAGCCCGACAATGCCGAGCGCGGACACACCGACCACTTCGAACTGCTGAACGACAGCATTCATCCGGAACCGCGACGGATGCCGCACGACATTGGCCAAGCCGATCAGGGCCGCCCCGAAAAAACCGAGCAAGCCAAACAGCGTGCGACCCGCAACACGTACCGCAGCACCAATTTCGCCAAGGACCCGCGCCATTGGATTGACGGTTTCGGGTCGCATCTGGACGCTTTGGTCCGAATTTGCCACTTGGTCGATCATTGTCGCGACGTCGTCGTTCGCACCCGTCAGCGTCGCATTCCTGTCGCGTGTCAGGCGGTAGATGATCCACGCCCCCACCGTATCAATTCGCCCGACCTTCGACAGGTCGATGTCCTGGATATTGCCCACCGTCTGAAGCCGTTTCGGCACGTCACCCAGATCTGGCAACCGCAAGTCACCGGCAAAGGCAAGCGTCTGCCGCCCATCCCGGTCTTCTTGGGTAAAATCAGCGCGATCAGCCATCGCGCGCTGACATGGGGCAAGAAACGGGCGACGGCAAGGCAATGAAGGCTTAAGATTGCGCAATGATCCGATTGGCCATTTACGATATGGACCGCACAATAACGCGGCTACCGACCTTCACGTCATTTTTGCTTCATGCAGCGCGGCGGCGCCATCCGTGGCGTTTGTTGCTGTTGCCCTTTGTCGGAGGAACGGTTGCTCTCTATGCCTTGCGTGTAATCGACCGCGCGCGATTGAAAGTCTGGAACCAGAGCTTGCTTGTCGGCTCCTCAATCCACCCCGACCACCTCGCGCCGATTGCAGAAAGCTTTGCCGACAAAACTGAGCGCAAAAATGTTTTGACCGACGCCAGGGCACGGATCGCGGCCGATCATGCGGAGGGGTATCAGCTGATCATGGCGACGGCCTCGTACCGCCTTTATGCCGCTGCCATCGCCCGCAAGCTCGGCTTCGACGCCACGGTCGCAACCAACACGTTGGCGGGACTGGACACCCATGTCATGGCCAAGATCGACGGCGAAAATTGCTATGGCCCCGCCAAGCTCCGCATGATCACGGCGTGGATGCACGATGCCGGCATCGCCCGCGAAGATGCGCATATCCGGTTCTACAGCGACCATGTGTCCGACGCGCCGGCTATGGACTGGGCCGACGAAGCCTTTGCCGTCAACGCCCACGGCCCGTTGCGACGGCTGGCCCGATCGCGCGGCTGGGCAATTCTCGATTGGGCGTAAGCTGTCCCCGATATCCTCGTTATCCACAGGCAAAAGCAGTGATTTTGCGCTGGTGCGACTCGGCAAGGCATGAGAGCTT
>JAYUYR010000088.1:0-2720 GCA_043752405.1 Sphingomonas sp.
TTACCGGACAGAAATGCGCGGCTCGCTGCTCTGGGTCTATGAAGGGCAAACGCAATTCTGGGGCCATGTCCTCGAAGCGCGGAGCGGCATGATGTCGAAACAGGACAAGCTCGATCGCATTGCCGAAATTGCTGCCCGCCTCGACACGCTGCCCGGTCGCGCCTGGCGCAGTCTTGACGACACCACCAAGGAACCCGTCATCTCTGCGCGCCGTCCAAAGGGCTGGTCCTCGTGGCAGCGCAGCGAGGATTATTACAATGAAGGGATGATGGTCTGGATCGAAGCCGACGCCATCATTCGCGAAGGAACCAACAACTCCAAAAGCATGGACTATTTTGCCCGTGCCTTTTTCGGCATCAACGACGGCGACTGGGGACAGGTGACCTACACCTTCGAAGACGTCGCCCGAACGCTAAGCGGAGTCATGCCCTATGACTGGACCAAGTTCCTCACCGATCGCCTCACCGAAAAAGCCAAGGGCGCCCCGCTCGGCGGGTTCGATCGCAGCGGCTACAAACTCGTCTATACCGACACGCCGACGAGCATCACGAAGCTCGGCATGAAGGTCAACAAGTTCCTCGATCTGTCATGGTCATTGGGCATGAACGTGGCCAAGGGCGCAAAGGTCAACGCCGTCGTCTGGGGCGGTCCTGCTTTTGATGCGGGCGTGACCGTCGGCCAGGAAATCATCGCGGTCAACGGCGTTCCCTACACCGACGAGTTGTTAAAGGATGCGGTAACTGCGGCCAAAGGCACCGCCACGCCCATCCGCCTCACGGTAAAAAACGACCTCAACGTCCGCGACGTGTCGGTGAAATGGAGCGGCGGCCTGCGCTATCCGCGGCTCCAAAAAATCGGTACCGGCGACGGCGCGCTCGACCGGCTGCTCGCGCCTCGCCCCTGACCAGCACATCGCTGGAATCAGATCCCTATGCGCGCGGACCAAAAGGCCTCGTCGCCAAGCCGACCATGGCGGCTTTCCGCGGTGCCGTCGCGGTTGCCGCGCGCTAAGCCCTATCGCCACCGGCGCTAACTTGCTACTCGCGCGCCATGCGAATCGATCTTATTCCCGTCGGCGATGATCCGCCCAATTCCTTGAACGTCATCATCGAAGTGCCCGTCGGCGGTGAGCCCGTGAAATATGAATTCGACAAGGCAAGCGGCGCGCTGTTTGTGGATCGTATCCTCCACACGTCGATGCGCTATCCGGCCAATTACGGGTTCATCCCCCATACGCTGTCGCCCGATGGTGACGCGCTCGATGCGCTGGTTGTGGCACGCTCGCCGTTCGTTCCCGGCTGTGTCGTGCGTGTCCGGCCGATTGCGGTGCTGAAGCTCGAGGATGAAGCCGGCGGTGATGAAAAGCTGCTGACTGTCCCTGTCGACGCGACCTTCCCTTATTATGCCGACGTCGACGAGAAAGAGCATCTGCCCGCCATCGTCATGCAGCAGATCGAACATTTCTTTACGCATTACAAAGACCTGGAACCAAAAAAATGGGTCCGTGTCGGCAAGTGGGGCGACGCCGACGAAGCGCGTCAGATCGTGCTCGACGCGATTGCCGCCTACGAGGACGCTAATCAGAAAGTCTAAGCGGCCCCTGCGCAAATTGGTCGCGGGTGATTGCATAGATCAGATGGCTGACATCGGTTCCCGCCATGTCCCAATCCTGTCGCCGGTCGGTCAGGCGCGCGCCGATCTTTTCCATCGCGCGCCGTGACCGCATGTTGGTCTCGCCGACCAGAAAAATGACGCCATCGAATTTCGTAAAGGCATGTGCCAGCATCAACCGCTTGATCGACCGGTTATACACGCCGCCCCAATGGCTGCGCGCCAGATAGGTCCAGCCAATCTCGACCTCGCCCGCCTCACAAACACGAATGTCATAACGCGAGCTGCCGATGACCGCGCCCGTCGCCCGGTCGATGATGATTAGCGCGCCGTTCGACGCCAGCCCCTCACTAAAAAAGGCATCGAAAACCGTTCGTTCCCAGCGATTATGCGCGGGGTGGATTGCCCAGATCAGCGGATCGCTCGCCACCGCGAACAAGGCTTCGCGGTCGCCTTCGGTCAACGGGCGCAGCAGCACCAGATCGTCGGACAAAGTCGGCTGCATCGGCGGGATCATCATGATGCCAGCGCCACCAGTGCTACCCCGTCCAGCCGGTTGATCGTCCAGCCATCCATCGCCTTGGCCCCCAGTGACTCATAAAAGCGGATCGCCGGTTCGTTCCAGTCGAGCACCGACCACTCCAGCCGCGCACAGTCGCGCTCCACCGCCAACCCCGCCAGCGCGCGCAACAAAGCCTTCCCCGCTCCCGATCCGCGCGCCGACGGATCGACGAACAAATCCTCGAGATAAATGCCCGGCCGCCCCTCGAACGTAGAGAAATTGTGGAAGAACAGCGCAAAGCCGACCGCCGCGCCGTCCAGTTCGGCGATTAGCACTTCGGCCATTGGCCTTACCCCGAACAAATGCGCGTCGAGTACGTCGCGGTCCAGATGCACCTCATCGGCCAGTCGCTCGTAATCGGCCAGCGCGCGGATAAATCCGATCACCACGTCAATGTCCTCGCGCATCGCTGCCCGCACCAACACACTCATATTGCTGCCTCCAGCTTTGCCGTGTCGGGTCGCCCGCCCCGTGCCGCAATGATGCACCCTGCCACGATCAGCACCGCTCCCGCCACTGTCGTTACCGTCAACGCCTCGGCATAAAA
>JAYUYR010000089.1:0-2700 GCA_043752405.1 Sphingomonas sp.
GGAGTTAAAATTACAAATAATAGCGATTGTCTCGGAAAGTAGTTTTGTAGTTCGGTTAAGAAAATAATTTGCCATATGTGAAAGATTTTCTACCTTTTCTTTTTGCTCATCTGACAGCTTGGCATTAACAGTCGATATAAGACCGATTTCCGACCTGGCCTCAGAACGCAATTTTGCGTAGTTCGCAACTCCAATACATAACAGGTTTATATTTCCTAAATGTCTATCTAGATTTTCAGCAAATTCTCCTAAGTCGCTCCGGATCAACACGTCTGCCTGCTTGTTAGAAAGCAAAGAGATTTTATCTGCTTCAGCAGAAGCTAAAGGACGACTGATAGTAAAGGACTGCCCCTCATAATCTATCGATCTGCAGGTAGCATGAAACATTTTGGCATTCGCACAAGTCTCCCTTAACGCAGCTCTCAATTGCATCGATACCCCTGCAACCTCTATAGCATCACTTGCGCGATCCGAGTTTTTTTGTCGCCAAGCGGCGTAAAGGTTTGCACCCACTGCCACAATTACTGCAGCCGTTGATGCTGACCCTGAAAACCACTGAGCACAAGCTCCGCCGGGAAGCTCTAGGCCTAAGAGGAAGCATTGGTCCATATTACATCCGGAACACCCCAAAACGGGGCGCCTCCTCGACCGGCGCATTTAACGCTGCCCCCAGCGCCAGCCCCAGCACATCGCGCGTCTGTGCCGGGTCGATAATCCCATCGTCCCACAGCCGCGCGGTCGCGTGGTAGGGGTTGCCTTCGTCTTCATACTTCTGGCGGATCGGGGCTTTGAAGGCTTCGGCTTCCTCGGGCGTCCATGTGTCGGCGTCGCGGTGGACGGTCGCCAGGACCGATGCCGCCTGTTCGCCGCCCATCACGCTGATCCGCGCATTGGGCCAGGTGAACAGGAAGCGTGGCGAATAGGCCCGCCCGCACATGCCGTAATTGCCCGCGCCAAAGCTGCCGCCGATCAGTACGGTGATCTTGGGCACCTGCGCGGTCGCGACGGCGGTGACGAGCTTCGCGCCGTGCTTGGCGATCCCTTCTGCCTCATATTTGCCGCCCACCATGAAGCCCGAGATGTTCTGGAGGAACAGCAACGGTATCCGCCGCTGGCAGGCGAGTTCGATGAAATGCGCGCCCTTTTGCGCGCTCTCGCTGAACAGCACGCCGTTGTTGGCAAGGATCGCGACCGGCATCCCCCAGATATGCGCAAAGCCGCAGACGAGCGTGCTGCCGTAGAGCGCCTTGAATTCGTGGAATTCGCTGCCATCGACGATGCGGGCGATGACTTCGTGGACGTCATAGGGCGCGCGGACATCGTCGGGGATGATGCCGTAGAGTTCTTCCGCGTCATATTTGGGCCGGTGCGGCTCTTTCGGGTCGATGTCGGGCTTGTGGACCGGCCCAAGATGCGAAACAATATCGCGCACAATCGTCAACGCATGTTCGTCATTCTCTGCGACATGATCGACCACGCCCGACTTACGCCCGTGCGTGTCCGCACCGCCCAGCTCCTCCGCCGTGATGACCTCACCAGTCGCGGCCTTGACCAGCGGCGGACCGGCGAGGAAGATCGTCCCCTGCCCGCGAACGATGATCGTCTCATCGGACATCGCGGGCACGTAGGCGCCGCCTGCCGTGCAACTGCCCATGACGCAAGCAATCTGCGGAATTTGCCGTGCGGACATGTTTGCTTGATTGAAGAAAATCCGCCCGAAATGGTCGCGGTCGGGAAACACCTCGGCCTGATGCGGCAAATTCGCGCCGCCCGAATCGACAAGGTAGATGCACGGCAGTCGGTTCTCGAGCGCGATCTCCTGCGCGCGGAGGTGCTTCTTGACCGTCATCGGATAATAAGTGCCGCCCTTTACCGTCGCGTCGTTGCACACGATCATGCACTGCCGCCCCGACACGCGACCGATGCCCGCAATCAGCCCAGCGCCAGGCACCTCGCCATCATACAAGTCGTTCGCCGCCAACTGCCCGATTTCCAGAAACGGCGAGCCGGGATCAAGCAACCGCTCAACCCGTTCCCTCGGCAACAACTTCCCCCGCGAAGTATGACGCTCACGCGACTTCTCGTTCCCGCCCAGCGCCGCCTGGGCAACCTTTGCCCAGAGTTCGTCCTTCAACGCACGGTTATGCACGGCGTTCGCGCGGAATGTTTCGTTATCGGGGTTGAGGCTTGTGCCCAAAACCGGCGCGCTCAACCGATCAACTCCCGCCCGATCAGCATCCGCCGTATCTCGTTTGTCCCTGCGCCAATGTCATAGAGCTTCGCATCGCGCAGGAAGCGTTCGACCGGCCATTCCTTGGTATAGCCCGCGCCGCCTAGCGCCTGAATCGCCTCGAGCGAGACCTTCACGGCATTCTCGCTTGCTAGTAGGATCGCACCCGCTGCGTCGAAGCGTGTCGTCTTCCCCGCATCGCAATTGCGCGCAACGGCGTAAACATAGGCACGCGCGCTGTTGAGCGCGACGTACATGTCGGCGATCTTGCCCTGCATCAGCTGGAACGAGCCGATGGCCTTTCCGAACTGCTTGCGCTCGCGAACATAGGGCAGGGTTACGTCCAGGCACGCCTGCATGATCCCCCGCGGCCCGGCCGCCAGCACGGCGCGCTCGTAGTCGAGCCCGCTCATCAGCACGCCGACGCCCCCGTTCTCGGGGCCCATGATGTTCTCTTCCGGCACTTCGCA
>JAYUYR010000090.1:0-2693 GCA_043752405.1 Sphingomonas sp.
CTGACCGAAGCTCAACCGGCCGTCGACGATCCGCCCGCGCAGCCGTACACCGCCCGCGCGGATTGCCCGCGCCCTGATACCACCAAAACCCGCTGACACGCGCACTTCGGCCCATTCTGCGGTCAGGTCGGGCGACTTGGGATCACCGATGCGCAGATTTTCGATTCGTTCCCATTGCAATCCGATGCTTTTGACCTTGTAGCTTGCCTCGACACCGCGCGCGGCGATGGCACGGCGCAATGCGGCATCGGCAATCGGCCTGCGCGCCAGCCACGCTATCCCGATCCCTATCAGGATGAGCAGCACGACGCTCAGCAGGGCCTGGCGAGCGGTTATGCGGGACATAAAGCAACCATTCGATCGACTTAACGCCTTAAAGACGTCGGGTCACGCCATTCAAGCGCAATTGCGTCTTTCGTTGCAGGGTCTTAGCTATGCCCGATGGCCAATGCTCCCGCCCCTGCCCTGGCCCCTCCTGACGCCGCTGGCCATCGCAGCCGCCTGCGCGGACGTCTGCTCGACGCGGGTGGTGACACGTTGCAGGATTACGAGCTGATCGAATATCTGCTCGCGCTGGCCATTCCTCGCCGCGATACCAAGCCGCTGGCCAAGGCACTTCTCCAAGAATTCGGCGGCATCGGCGGGCTGCTCTCGGCCGATGCCGACGCATTGCTCCGCGTCGATGGCGTGGGCGAAACCGCAGCTGCCGCGATCAAGATCGTTCAGGCCACAGCGCTGCGCCTGCTGCGCAACGCGATTGTCGAAAAGCCTGTGCTGGCGAGCTGGCAGGCGCTCATCGATTATCTGCGCGCCGATATGGGTCACCTCACCATCGAGCGCGTTCGCGTACTGCACCTCAATGCGAAAAATATCCTCATCCGCGACGAAGTGATCAGCGAAGGGTCAATAGACCAGGCGACGGTTCACGTGCGCGAAGTCATCCGCCGCGCCATCGATCTCGGATCGTCGGGCATCATTCTCGTCCACAACCACCCGAGCGGCGACCCGTCACCAAGCCGTGCCGACATAAACCTGACCCGCGACATCATCGATGCGGGCAAGCGCCTAAATATCGCTGTCCACGACCATGTCATCGTCGGCGCGACTGGGCATGCCAGCATGAGAGCGCTCGGTCTGATTTAAAATTGACGCCTCGGCATCGCGAACCGCTTACCCGGCCCGATTGCGACCGACGTGGACGATTACCGCGCCGCGCTTTCGGCCCGTATCGACGTAGGCGTGTGCGTCCGCAATTTCACTCAAGTCAAAGGTCCGATCAATCACTGGAGTGATTGTGCCAGTCTGAATCAGCTTCTTGATGACAAGAAGGTCGCTCTGGGAATCGCCGGACATGCCGACGATCACGCGCTTGCCGCGCCGCATCGAAGTCCAAAGCGCCTGCACAAGCTGCGGCAGCTTTTGCACCATGAATACGTGGCGCCCGTTCGGCGTGAGAAGGTGTTGGCTGCGCGCGAACGACGTGCCGCCGACCGTGTCGAGAATGATGTCGTAGAGTTCGGAGCCCTTGGTGAAATCTGTTGTAGTGTAATCGATGACGACATCTGCGCCGATGATTTTTACCAGATCCACATTCGCCGTGCTGCATACGCCACTGACATGCGCGCCAAAATGCTTGGCGAGTTGAACCGCAAACACGCCGACCGCACCGCTGGCGCCGTGAACGAGGATCTTCTGCCCGGACTGCAGCCGGGCAAAGTCGCACAAAAACGCGAATGCCGACAATGCTCCGAACGGAATGGCGGCGGCTTCTTCAAAGCTCAACTCTTTCGGTTTGGTGACGATTGCGCCCGTTTCGCGAATGGTAAGATACTCCGCATTGGCGCCGCCGATTTTCATCCCGAACACCTCGTCGCCGACACGAAATTTCGTCACCTGTGCGCCCACTGCCGCAACAACGCCGGCGAATTCCATGCCTGTGACGGGATTACGGGGCCGTAGTACGCCGAACACCAGACGCACGGGCACCAAAAAGATACCAGCCCCCGTGGATGCGCGCAGGCGAACATCGCCGGAGGTAACGGTGCTCGCACGCACCTCCACCAGAACCTCGTTGCGCCTAGGCAAAAGTTGGGGAAGATCTTCGATCCTAAGCGCATAAGGCGATCCGTAGCGTCGGCAAGTGGCGGCTTTCACAGCTTTTCCTTTTGTGTGGAGCGACTCCCTTACGCTAATGCCAAAATCGATAGGTATTGCCGATAATAGCATTTAATATATACGTAATTGTATGGAATGGCGCTCTGTAAATTTTGACTGGAACAGGGCGCGAGCATTTCTCGTAACTGCCGAAGAGGGTTCGCTATCGGCTGCGGGGCGCGCCTTGGGACTGACCCAGCCCACGTTAAGCCGCCAAGTTGATGCGCTCGAAAAAGAGCTTGGTCTGGTGCTGTTCGAGCGCGCGGGCCGCGGACTGATGCTGACGCCAAGCGGCTTCGAGCTCCTCGAGCATGTCCGCGGTATGGGCGAGGCGGCAACCCGCGTCTCGCTTTCGGCGTCCGGGCAGTCGCAATCAATCGAAGGATCGATCTGCATTACCGCCAGCGAAGTCTATGCGGCGTTCCTGCTGCCGCCAATCGTCACCAAACTGCGCCGGGTTCACCCCGGCGTCGAGGTCGAGATTATCGCGTCTAATGGGACGATAGATCTGCGGCGACGCGAGGCTGACATCGCGGTTC